>PLML01000130.1 GCA_003141525.1 Bacteroidales bacterium | reverse complement strand
ATAACTCTTTGAGTAATCTCCCCTTATCAACAGTAAATCATCATAATAATAAAAGAAGTAAATTAAGTATTAAAAAGGTCAACGTAATTTAGGCATTGACTCGCGCCGCATACCGCATACCGCATACCGCATACCGATTAACCCCGTTCGTCAATATTCAAACATTTCTCATACTCCAATCGTTATTAAATATTATATTTGTATGTTAAGTGCATAAAAGAGCTGTTTGCAACCCTTTTAAATTATCGTAGGTCTTAAAATATTATATGAAAAACCTGACGACATGAAAAAGACAATACTTTTTTTTATTACTATACTATTTGGAGTTTCTGTAGCCGGCCAATTAGGGGGAGATGGAAAAACGCCGGCGACAGCATATTACGGAACAATTACAAATACACAATCCTGGACAAATGCTTATAATGGTGGCATAATCTATGTTGGACAAAATGGGAATGAGGACTTGACAATCGGAATAGGGGGTTCTTTGACAATTGAAGCAGGAGTTACGATAAAGTTTTGCACAACTGCCTCAGATTTGAAAATTACAGGTACAGGAATACTTACAGCAATTGGTACTAGTTCTTCATATATAACTTTTACAAAAGATGTTCAGGCTTCTTGGGGCCATATCTCTTTTGAGGGGTCAACCGGCTCTTCTTTACTTGACCATTGTATAATTGAATATGGGCTTAAAACTGGTGCCGGCATAGAAGGATATGGAGGCGGCATTCATATAAATTCAAGCAGTGTATCTATTTCCAACTGTCTGGTGCATAATAATTCTTCTGTTTGGGGGGGGGGTATTTTTGTTGATATGTCTGTGAATCCAGCTCTTAGTAATTGCCAAATTTATTCAAACACTGCCATAAGTGGAGGTGGTGGCATCTATTTCTGGAATTATTCATTTTCTACTGTCAATAATTGCATTATTTATAATAATATATGTTCTGGACCCTATGGTGGAGGTGGTGTTTTTTTTGGCCCTTTTGTAGGAAATACCGTGTTGTATAATTGCACTATTACTTCGAATATAAGTACTGTAAATCTTGGAATGAATATTCTATTTTATAATAACACTAAGACTAATCGGCCAAAGTTATATAACACAATCGTCTGGGGAAGTAGCAGTAACTCTATAGATTATACATTTAGTCAAACTCCTTCGACTAATGATTTCAATTACTGTGCAATACAAGGATATATTTCCGGTTATACAAACTGCATTAACCTGAGTGGAACAAATAATGATCCGGCTGGTCCAAATTTTTATAATGTCACTCCTGGTTCGGAGAATTACCAATTACAATTCATTTCCCCTTGCCGTGATGCAGGAACTTCATCTGGCGCTCCAACAACAGATTTTCTTGGCAATCCCCGTATCAGTAATTATGATATCGGCGCATACGAAGTTCAATACAGCAGGTGGAACGGAACAGCTAATGACAATTTATGGGGAACTGCTTCTAACTGGGATTCGAATATATCCCCCGGTTCAATGTCGGGTACCGGAGATATTATTATTCCTTCGGGTCTGACACATTATCCTACTGGTGATCCAAATCAGGGATTCGTGTTATCTTCCGGCAAATATATGATTTTAAATCCCGGAGCACAAGCTACTTTTGGTAACTTTAGAACGACTGGCGCAACGCTTAAACTTGAGTCAGATGCCTCAGGTATCAGTTCTTTGATTGTCAGTAGTATTACCGGCACAGCAACCCTGGATATATATCTTACCGGAGGAAATCCCGGGGCCCCGACTCTGAAACTTAATAAATGGCATTTTATTTCAAGCCCTGTTTCTTCACTGCCGGTAAGTACATTTGCTCCGACCTTCACAAAAAATGTTGTCGGTTGGTATGACACCCAGGTATCAGGGACACTTGCTTCGGGCTGGATAGCATATAATGGATACAGATATGCTACAGGAGCATTGGGTGGACCAACATTTTCAAATCTTACACCAGGGAACGGGTATGATTACTATGCAACAACTGATCTGAAATACACATTTTCAGGACAGCTTAATACCTCAGATGTACCTATGAATCTATCCTTTAATGTTAATGATGCTTTGCATGGATTTAATTTGCTCGGAAATCCTTTCTCTTCAGGACTGAACTGGGATGATATAATTAATAATGTATATTTTACTTATCCAACAAGTACAAGCAAATCATTGTATTTTACAAGAAATAATACTCAATGTTCTTATATTAGCGGAGTTGGCATTCCCTCAGATGTAACCGGTATAATGCCGCCAATGCAGGGATTCTTCGTCAAAACCTACAGCTCAGGAAATACCATAACTATTCCTGCCGGCGCCCGGATACAGGGGACTATCCACGCCCGGTATAAGGGTCTTGAAATAATACCTCTGGTTCGTCTCTCCTTAGCTCAGGACACCCTAACCGATGAGACGGTTGTACGATTCGCCGCTGATGCAAAATCCGGCCTTGATTATGATTACGATGCCCCCAAGATGTTTCTTTCATCTGATAATCTTTCGATCTATTCAATCTCAGAAGGTTCAAATTTTGCCATCAACGGACTTCCGTTCCCTGATACATTAGTGAAAATACCGATTATTGTTAATCTTACTGCCTCCGGGAACCACACTATTACCGCAACTCAGTTACAGGGACTCGATAATTACGACGTTGCACTTACTGACAGCATTACCGGATTTACTGCCAATCTTAAGACTACACCCGTTCTTACTTTTTCAGCGGATGCCGGTACAACAGCAAACAGGTTTATTCTAAAGGTTGGTACTATTTCGACCGGAATTGAAAATCCTGTAGTTTCAAAAAACATATTTAATATCTACCCTGCAAACAACATGATAAACATACAGACTCTTTCGGATATATGGGATGGGAAAACGGGTTCTGTGAGAGTTCTGGATCTTACCGGCAAAATTATCGGAGACCTGAATAATTCAGAGTTCAGTAAAAACTCGTTGGTCCAGGTTCCCGCTCCGGTAGTTAAAGGAATATATATGGTTGAAATTAAATCGGGGGTGTTGAGGTATGTGGGGAAGGTCATTATCCGGTAAGCTGCGTGCGGCGTGCGGCGTGCGGCGTGCGGTGCTTGCCCTGTAATCCGAAGGATTATCAGGGTGCGGTGCTTGCCCTGTAATCCGAAGGATTATCAGGGTGCGGTTACCGGAAGCTGCAAACCGGTCACCGCAAGCCGGGATTAATTTGTTAATTTTGATTTAAAAAGTATTTTTGTAACATAAAGTGAAATTATCTCTTTGCATTTGAAGACTACAGGCCAAAAAATATCATCTAAAAAACCATATTGCAAACCTGAGGTTTCCAGAATAACCCTGGATAACTCAATTTCCCTCGTTATGATGACTGAAGTAATACCTCCCAACCCTGATCCTCAAAGTAGTGGAAAAAAGGGTCATGAAACTCCGTTTGCGAGTCCGTTCGGGGATAAGCCATTCGGATAGTGGCACGGGGCACCAGCCTTCACTGAAGTTTCAGACTTCGGCCGACATAGTCGGCTACGTCCGACGAAGTCGGCTGGCGAAGCTGGGCGTGGCAATCTTAAACAACCTTCTGCAAAGTTGATGTACTGTCATTGCAAGACTGTTCCCTCTTACATGAATTCAGGACTGCATGACCGCAGGATTACTAGACCGGGAGCCTGACGCCAGATGCCTGAAGCTGTTACTCTGTAGTACCATGCTCTGTCTTTATTACAAACCCGTATGTCATAGATTTTTATATCTTTGAGGTATGAATATCGTTGAAAGAAATATTGACCGCTTAATTGAGCTATGTAAAAACCACAAAGTTAGTGAGCTATATATTTTTGGATCAATACTTACCGAAAAATTCAGTGATAAAAGTGATATTGACTTTTTGGTTCAGTTTGAGAAGATTGATATTTTGGAATATTTTGACAATTATATGGATTTCAAAGAAAATCTTGAAAAACTATTGGATAGACCAGTAGATCTTTTAGAAAATCAAGCAATCCGGAATCCTGTTTTCCGTAAAGTTGTCGACAGAGACAAAAAGTTAGTTTATGAACGAGAGAGTACTTAAATGCCTTTATGACATTAAAATTGCTGTAGAAGAGATTGATTCATTTTTTGAAACGGAATCTCGTGATTTTGAAAATTACAAAGGAAACTCTCTATTAAAGAGAGCCATTGAAAGAAATCTTGAGATTATTGGAGAAGCAATGAACCGGATATTAAAAGAGGATCCGGATTTCTATCTTGAAAATGCAAAAAGGATCATTGGACTTAGAAATCAAATAATCCATGGTTATGATACTGTTTCCGATGAAAGTATTTGGGGAATAATTACTAATCATCTCCCAAGACTAAAAACCGAAGTAGATTCTCTGATAAAATTATAGCCTGGAGAAAGGGCTCTTTTTTATTCTGGGTACTAGGTACTGGGTGCTAGCCCTGTGAAATAGCTCAAAGCCCACGCTTAAGCATTATTTCACAGGGCGAGCAACTAAAATTACATCTTTCATGGAAATAATTCGCCTTGTTTTCAAACCTTTGTAAATATTTTTCGTTAAATTTATACCGATTACAGTTTTTGCCTGTGAATTTGTAGAGTAAGAATTCAATCCTGATCCATGAAAAACCGGATTATTTCAATATTGATTCTGGTTATTCTCAGTTCAAGAATAATAGCCCAGCCTCCTGAAACAATATACCAGGGAACTGTTATTAAGTCGGGGTATGTCGATGATGCTTCATACGGCCCGTTTAACATCGGATTTAACTTCACCTATTTTGGAATCTCTTACAGTCAGTTTTATGCCAGTTCAAATGGCCTGGTTTTGTTTACTTCCGATGCTACAAATATTTCCGGAGCAGATGTTGCAATTCCTGATCCTGCAGGACCAAATAACTTCATAGCAGCTTTCTGGGATGACCTGGTCGTTGACGGGACCGGAAAAATCTTATATACAACTATCGGCGCTGCTCCGAACAGGAAACTGATAATCCAATTCGGCAATATGGGTTTTTATGGCGCTCCTGCATTTTTGGGAACTTTTGCTGTCATCCTTAATGAGACTTCAAACATAATCCAGGTGCAATACCGGCTTATCGTTGATAACACCTCGACAAGAGCCCATGGCGGAAATGCATCTATTGGAATTGAGAACTCAGACGGGACAGCAGGAGTTCAGTATGCTTATCATAACCCGGCAGCTGTTATAACAGGAAAAGCATTATCGTATACACCTTCAGGCTCAACATATACTTTAAATGCGGATGCAATTTATGAAGGGATATTTCTCACCACAAATATTACATTACCCGATCCGGGGATTCCTGCCCTGTTAAGTCCTCCGCAAAATGCCATAATCGGCTCTGGTTATAATTTCTCCTGGTCAGGTGGAGGCAACAGCGCTTCATATTCCCTCCTGATATCAGGTTCTTCCGACCTGGGAGGAGCCACCTATTATTCTGCAGGATCAAACACATCATATAACGTTACCGGTCTAACTCTTGATTCAACTTACTACTGGGGTGTCTTTGCCACGAATGCCACCGGCACAACCTGGTGTGAAATAAAGAAGTTTACTACAAGCGCCAATCCTCCACTTGCAGCAGTTCCCCAAACACTCTGGGTGGAACAGAACTCCGGGAAAATCGTTAAGCTTCAGTATACCGGTGGAGATGCAAGCGCTAAAACTGCAATTATCACCTCTCTGCCTGCACAGGGAAAACTATACCAGTATAATGCCGGAGTAAAAGGAAGTCCCATAACGGTGGTCCCTGCAACTGTTGCTGATCCAGGGATGAACGTAATATATGATGCCACAGGAAATGTCGGAAATGGTGCAGGAAATTTTAATTTTAAAATTCATGATGCCACAGGTGATTCTCCTGAAGTACTTATTACGATAAATGTAAGCCCTCCTGAAGTTCCTAATGTATTGTATATTGCAAAGAGTACAAGTGTGGAGATCCAGTTTGATATTCCGATGGCCGATCCGTCTGGAAAACAGAATCAGTTTACTGTTACTGTCAACGGAACCCCGGCAACAATAAACTCAGCCGGTCTTAAAACAGGAGACCCTTCTTCAATTATACTTGTTCTTGCAACACCTCTGACAGGATCAGAAACCGTTCTTGTTTCATATACACAGGGAGATGTCAGCGGATCAACGGGAGGACTATTGCTATCCTTTACAAACCAGGCCGTCACGTTAACAGCGCAGACTATCAATTTCCCGGTTATCCCGGAAAAACAAATCGGAGATCTTCCTTTTAATCCCGGAGCAACAGCAAGCAGTGGTCTTGGAATAACTTATTCAAGTTCAAATCTTTCAGTTGCAACATCTGCAGGCAGCACTGTTACAATTCTGTCAGTGGGAACATCAGATATTACTGCACGTCAGGCAGGTAATGGTACCTATGCATCTGCCAGATATACCAGGACATTAACGGTAATTCCGTTAAGTAAGTTAAATCAGACAATAACATTTGGAGTTCTCCCTGCAAAAACTTACGGAGATGCAGATTTTGCAATTACGGCTTCAGCCAGTTCAGGGTTAAGCGTTAGTTTTTCAAGTGATAATCCGGCTGTGGCAACTGTTACGGGTAACCTGGTCCATATCGCCGGAGCAGGTTCAGCTATAATAACAGCATCGCAGGCAGGAAACACAGACTATAATGCAGCTCCGGATGTTCAACAACCATTGACTATCGCAAAAGCCGACCAGACAATTACGTTCAGCGTTCTACCGGATAAGACTTACGGTGATATTGATTTTAATATCTCAGCGAACGCAAGTTCCATGTTACTTGTTTCTTTTTCGAGTGATAATCCGGCGGTAGCAACAGTTTCAGCGGGGCTGGTACATATTACGGGTGCCGGAACTGCGGTTATTACTGCATCACAGAATGGAGACGGAAATTATAATGCAGCACCGCCAATTCCTCAGACATTGACAGTCAGCAAAGCAACCCTGACATTCACTGCAGATAACAAAACCAGGATTTACCTTGATCAGAATCCTGATCTGACTTTCAATATTTCAGGATTTGTAAATGGAGAGACAAAAAATGTTCTTGATGTTTTGCCATCAATTCAGACAACAGCAGTTCAGAATTCACCAGCTGGAAGTTATCCTATAACCTTTTCCGCAGGAAGCGACAACAATTACAGCTTTGTCTTTATAGAAGGTACACTAACAGTAACTAAAAGTACCCAGACTATAACATTTACTGATGTTCCTGAGAAATTGCTGGTTAAGGATACTTATACTCTAGTTGCAACTTCGAGTTCGGGACTTCCGGTTCTTTTTGAAAGCAGTGATGTGACAATAGCCACAGTAAATGGAAACCTGCTGACAGGGGTTTCAAAGGGTGATGTCCAGATACGTGCTTATAATTCAGGTAATCAAAACTATGAAGCAGCGGATACAACTGCGACTGTAGAGATATATTCAACTTATAAGAATATCATGTATCTCTTTACTCCCAACAATGATGGCTTTAACGATTACTGGGAACTTCCCGATCTGGCTGCCTGGGGGAAATGTGATGTAAAAGTGTATAACAGGTGGGGAAAGATGGTCTTTTCCGATCCGAATTATAATAACCTCTGGGACGGAACATCAGATGGGAATCCTTTGCCTGAAGGAGCGTATTATTTTATCATTAAAACAGAAAATGCGGGGATGAAGAAGGGAACGGTGAATATTGTAAGATAAAAGCACGGGGCACAGAGCACGGGGCACAGAGCCCTGCGCAATCCAGAAAACAAGGTGACATGAAAAAAATACTCCTCATATTATCAGCACTCTTAACGGGAATAACGTTGCTGGCACAGCAGGCGCCTATTTCAGAAAGCTACTTCATGGACAAATATTCACTTGCCCCCTCGTATGCAGGAAACTATGATCCAAAGTTTCTCGTTATTGGTTATCGAAGCGACTGGTCAGGAATTGATGGTGGCCCCAAAACATTCAGAATATCATACAGCGATCTCTTCCCGTTTATGAAGAATGCCGGATTCGGCGGAAAATTAATATACGATAAGGCAGGGATATTCAACCAGCTGTATATTCTTGGCTCATATTCATATAATCTCAAGGTAAGTGAAGAACATCATATAATGTTTGGTCTTTCGGCAGGCATTTACAAAAACAAGCTCGACCTTCTGGATTTTTATAATGACCCAAAATATACAATTGATCCTTCACTGATCAGCCAGGATATAAGTTCCAAGCTGAAATTTATGACCGATGTTTCAGCCGTGTGGACATGGCAAAAAATTGAGGCCGGAATTATGCTTTCCAACATCAGCTTTGGAGATGCCAGCTATAAGGAGGTTAAACTGAAATACAATCCTCTTTCAAATTACCAGATACATGCCATATACCAGTATAATATAAATGATGACTGGCAAATTATTCCCCTTGTTTTATACAGGGGAGGAAAATATATTAAGGGCCAGATAGAAGCAGCCTCGCAGTTTGTATGGCAGAAAAAGTTATCCGGAAGTCTGGTGTATCGTGATCCGGACATTATAGGCTTCGGTCTCGGAGCTAACATTGGTAAAGGCTTAAAGATCGGATATAATTTCAATTATGCGACAAATGTAGCAATGGGAGTGTTAAACAACCATGAGGTTTCGATCGGGATCAACATACACGAATATGTTTCAAAAAAAAGTTCAGTACAATAGATAGTCAATAGAGTTGTTTAAGGGGCACAGGGCGCAGGGCAAAGGGCGCAGGGCAAAGGGCACGGGGCTCGGGGCGCACAGCGCGCCGGTAACCGGATCAGACTTTTTTTAGAAATACTTTCGGGATTTTGAGAATCAGATTCTGATCAAGCCTGTCAATTCTTACCACAACACGGTTTTTGGTTCCGATTCTGATAAGCTCTCCCGTGAGACCGATAAGAGAGCCGCTTATTACCTGAACATTATCACCTGATGCGAATTTTTCTGAGGTGACTTCAATTTCAGCATCGCTGTTGATCAGCAACCTGAGGTTATCTATCTGGTTCTGCGGAATTGAAACGGGCTGCCCTTCAAAGGAGACGAATTTAACGACACCATTGGTCTTATAAACCCTTGGGAAATTCTTTTTGTTTGTTTTAACAAAAATGTAGGAAGTGAGAAGCGGCTTTTCAACAAGTTTCTTACGGTCGCTCCACATACGGTATGTCTTCTGAAGGGGCAGGAATGTTTCTATTCCTTCCTCAACGAGTCGCTGAAAAACCAGCTTCTCAGCTCTCGGGCGGGTGTAAAGAGCATACCATTTCTCTTCAGAAATATTTGTTTTAATAGTTTTTGTTTCTTTTGAGGATATGTTTTCCGGTTCAGGCATTTTTTATGGGTTGAAGACGATTTCAAAGATAATTTTTTTTATCTATATGTTCATTTCTTTTGTTCCTCTAAAATCCCAAATTTTACTGAGAATTTTCGCCCCCTTGGGGGAGATGGCCCGCTTTTGTGGGACAGAGGGGGTAAGATACATAGTACAAAGTAATCTAGCGCTGCGAGGGCAACCCGTAAATGGCACAGAGGGCCCCTGGCCGCTTTGCCGCCATCCACCTAAAGACGTTTTGTTACGGGACTTATGCCCCCTGTCCAGCTGAAGCTGGACATCCCCCTAAAGGGGGACTAAATTGTGGAGTTAAGAAGAATTTCACTTAAGGCCAGAAATTAGCCTTCCTTCCTAGCTTGTCGAGGAAAGGGGGGTTGGGGTTCATAACAAATGGAGCTGAGGATAAAACCAGGGAGTTGGAAGCGATATACTTAAATAGTTATATATTTGCTTTAAATCATTTCTAAATCACTTTGAAAAAGAAACTCCTCATATTTATCCTTTTCAGTATCATTCAAATATTGAATACAAATCTTTTTAGCCAGGAAGTTCCTCAATCCGTCAGCAATACGGGGATCTACGAATTCCTTGATGAACTGGCAAACGCCCGGATAATTTCTATAAACTCTGCTGTAAAGCCATACTCCAGGCTTTTCATATCACAGCGTCTGAAAGAGGCTGAAGAGAAAAAAGATCAGCTGAATCCCAGGCAGCAAAATGAGCTTGACTTCTATCTCATGGATTTTGGAAAAGAGCTGAATGATGAACGGCTCAAAAGCACAAAGGTGCAATGGTTCAACGGCAATCAGCATCGTTATGATCTATTCTATTATAAGAATTCTCTTTTCTCGCTGACGGTTAATCCTATACTTGGAGGAGAGATATTTACAAATTCCTCGGGAACGGCAACTTATTTCCGCAATGGGGTTGAAGCACGCGCATATATAAATAATTGGGGATTCTACGCTTCCCTGCGCGATAATCACGAGAAACCACTACTCGGACTGCCTCAATATCTTACCCAAAGGGTGAACGGACTCATAAAGGGAAGTACTGACTGGAGTGAGATGCAGGGTGGAATTACCTACTCATGGAAATGGGGCAGCGCCGGTCTTGTAAAAGATAACATGCAATGGGGAAATAACTACAACGGGGCAAATATCTTCGGCGGAAATAATCCTTCGTTTGTTCAGTTAAGACTAC
This sequence comes from Bacteroidales bacterium, assembly GCA_003141525.1. Classification (GTDB taxonomy): domain Bacteria; phylum Bacteroidota; class Bacteroidia; order Bacteroidales; family VadinHA17; genus LD21. The sequence goes on along the minus strand of PLML01000130.1, from coordinate 27,209 downwards.
ATATCTCTCCTGTAAAATGGCTTGATTTCAACTATTTCCACGGGTGGCTTAACTCGATGGTTGTCGACAGCACAAAATCTTTCTGGGTGACTAACAGTTATGGGACCAGCTACCGTGAGGTGTATCACAGCAAATTTATTGCTGCCAATATGTTCACATTCACTCCATTTAATAATCTTAATGTTTCAGCCGGTAACAGCATTATTTACGATAATGAGACTGCCAACCCTGCCTACCTTATACCGCTCTTCTTTTATAAGTCGGTCGATCACTCACTCACATCAGGAATAGTTAATATGAATTCACAGATGTTTTTTGATGTCAGTTCGCGGCAGATAAAGAATCTTCATCTTTATGTCACATGGTTCATTGATGAATTATCGGTGAGCCGGTTTACAGAAAAGAATGCATGGAACTACTTAAGCTGGAAGGTCGGGTTAAGATTAACTGATCTCCCGGTCACAAACCTTTCTTTCACGACTGAGTTCACGTATAGCTATCCTCTTACATATCAGCATTATGTGCCCACTCTTACTTACCAGAATCAGGGGTATAACCTGGGATATTACCTGAAGGACAATTCAAGGGAATGGTATCTCGCTTTTGACTATAAGCCTTTAAGAACTCTTGATGTAAATCTCTATTTTATCGATGCAATACGCGGTCCGGATTATAACGAACTCGGGGGAAGCAATGTTGGTAATCCGCCGATGGTGACAGTGCAATGGCATAACACATCATACGGACTGAAGGCATCTTACCAGGTTATAAATAATCTATACACATGGCTCTCATTTGCATACAGCGATATCAGGGGAGATGCCAGGTGGAGTCCGGAGTATTTTTTTGGAAGGAAGAATACGGTGAATCTGGGGGTGACTTTTGGATTTTAAATCTCTGTGGATCATCTGTGGATCATCTGTGGTACTCTGTGTGACTAAAATCAAGAACTTACACAGAGTGAAACAGAGTCCCCCTGGCCGCGAAGCGGCCATCCCACTAAAGGGGTTTAGTTAGGGACATATGCCCCCTGTCCAGATGAAGCTGGACATCCCCCTAAAGGGGGATTAATTATGTGGATTTACCTGAATTATACTTGAACACAGAAAATTAGCCCCCCTTTAGGGGGGTTGGGGGGCAAATAAGAAGGGATTGAGGGCCGAAATCAGCAGGATTGGTATGCAACCTAGATTATGATAATTAAGTCTTATCAGAATAATTTCACTGAATTTTTATTTACTTCGTAATCTCAAAACAGTCGTTTGCAATTAACCGATGGAAAAGGGTAAATTCAGAACAATAACACTTCTTGCGGATATTGTTATCCTGACGGTATCATTTCTTGTTATGGTATGGACAAAACCGGCGAGCCTGAGATCGTACCTGCCATCACATATGCCATTCTTCATTGGACTTGCCCTGATGTGGATTATTGTTTCACTTATCAACGGTAAGATGCACCGCGGCAAGATTATTAACTTTTCAACACTATTCACCAGGATCCTGACCAGTAATATTATTGCTATCTCAATCACTGCCCTTGCAATGTACAGTACACGGGCTATTGAGTATTCAAGAACCATCGTCCTTGGAACAGCTTTACTCGCCACATTCCTTGAGCTGTTTTTCGGTTCAATATATATGGCCTATAAAAAGGCTGTTGTGCAGGATTATGAAGAGTTTGATAAATACAAGACATTTAAAAAGCCCAGTGAATATGACCTTGTCAGGGGAGTCAACGGGCACAGGCAATGGAAGGAAGAGCACAGTGAAGTAAATCCCGGGATTGCCCTGGCTATTGAAAAAGAGTGCGGATCAGAAATGGCTTCGGCTATCTTAAGGATGACCTGCAGTAATTTTACCGATCACACTGCCGTGTTGTCGACTACCACTGTTTTTAATATTACAAGCCTGGTCAAAGAGAAATATGATTATATAATCAATCTTCACAAGATTAATGATATAAAAAGACTCGACAGCTTCTTCGACGCCGTAAACAGGAAACTTGCTGAAAAAGGTTTTTTCTTTTGCTGTGTCGAGACAAAAGACCAGCGGAAACACAGGCTTTTAAAAAAATATCCTCTCCTGTTAAATTATATCTATTATTTTTTTGATTTCATTATAAAACGGATCCTCCCAAAACTTAAGTTCACCCATGGAATCTATCTTATTCTTACACGGGGTGAGAATACTGTGCTATCGCGGGCCGAAACACTTGGAAGAATTTGCAGGGCAGGATTCAGGATTAAACAGGAGTCATTTATAGGTAACCTTCTGTGTATTGAGGCAAGAAAGTCTGGTGAACCCCTTCCGCTTAATGGAAACGTTTATGGTCCGTTGATCGCATTATCAAGAGTTGGTAAAAACGGGAATATGATAAAGGTATATAAGCTCCGGACCATGCACCCTTATTCCGAATATATTCAGGACTATGTCTATGAGATACATGATCTCCGGCATGGCGGCAAGTTTAAAAATGATTTCCGTATAACCTCCTGGGGAGCGATCTGCAGAAGGACCTTTCTTGATGAGATGCCTATGCTTATGAACTTCTTCCGGGGCGATATGAAGCTTATCGGCGTGAGGCCTTTGAGCAAACAGTATTTTGAACTCTACAGGAAAGAGGTCCGGGAGAGAAGGATAAAATATAAACCCGGGCTGATTCCCCCCTTCTATGCCGATATGCCTTCCGATCTTGATGGTATACAGGCTTCCGAACTAAAATATCTTGATTCATTCGACGGACACCCGTTCTTTACCGATTTCCGTTATTTCTGGAAATCAGCATGGAATATTTTATTCAGGAAAGCGAGAAGTAATTAAGTCCTGAAGGCGTTAAGGCGCAACGGCGTAAAAAGGGGGGTTGGGGGGCAAAAAAAGCAAAGAAGTAGGAGTACCACAGAGGAATTCGTTAATATTCGTTGATTTTTAAATTAATAAAAAAATTTTACCTTTGCCGGATATTTAAATCTTATACTATGGCTGAAAAGACTAGATATTCTGATGATGAGCTTGAGGAATTCAGACAAATAATCCTCATGAAGCTGGATAAAGCCAGAAAAGATTATGAGATACTTAAATCCAGCATTACTCACGAAGAGAGCAATGATACTATGGATACTTCTCCCACTTTCAAAGTACTGGAAGAAGGTGCCACCACTTTATCGAAAGAGGAAGCAGGCCGCCTGGCTCAACGTCAGGAGAAATTCATTCAGCATCTCCAGGCTGCCCTTATAAGGATTGAAAACAAGACTTACGGCATATGCCGTGAGACAGGAAAACTTATATCCAAGGAACGACTCAGGGCTGTGCCTCACGCTACTCTTAGTATGGATGCGAAGATGAAACAGAAATAAACCCCCACTTCAGGGAGGTGGCGGCAATATAATGGCCTATCTCCCTAACTGCTGTTTTACGATTTTAGCAATATACTTCCCGAGAATATCAAATTCGAGATTAACGACGGTTCCTTTTCTGATCTGGTGAAAGTTGGTGACCTCCCAGGTAAAAGGAATTATTGCGACTTCAAATGATCGTGGTTTTGAGTTAACCACGGTAAGACTTACTCCATTTACGGATACTGATCCTTTTTCGACTGTTATGTAATCGTCCTGAGCAGGTTCATATTCAAAGGTATAATACCAGCTTCCACCTGCTTCCTTTACACTCGTACAAACAGCAGTCTGATCAACATGTCCCTGTACCATGTGTCCGTCGAGACGGCCATCGAGACGGGTGCTGCGTTCCAGGTTGACCTTGTCACCGGGTTTTAACAATCCCAGGTTTGTTTTTTCCAGGGTCTCTTTTATTGCAGTCACAGTGTATGTCTCCTTATCTTTCCTGATGACAGTTAGACATACTCCGTTATGGGAAATGCTCTGATCGATCTTCAGTTCGTTAACAAACGAGCATTTCATTGTAATATGAAGGTTGTCCTTTTCTTTTTCAAGTTTTACGACTTGAGCGGCTTCTTCTATAATTCCTGAAAACATAGAATTCTGTTTAGTTAATGTTAAGACAAAAATAAAGATTTTGAACGAATTTCCTCTGTGTAACTCTGTGCTCCTCTGCGTCACTCTGTGTAAGTTCTTATTATTTTGTTACACAGATGGCCACATAGAAGAGCAAATAGAATTATTTACTCCAAATCAGTTTCTTCCCGAACCCCAACCTGTTATCAGTCATCTTGATGAGAGTAAGCTTTACGACCCAGAGATGAGTATCCATGAGTGCAGCAGGAGGGAATTTTTTAAGATAAGCCCACCTGGCTTTTGACAACATTTCTCCGACGGGTTCTGAAACAATTCCCAGAAACTGAATTCCCCTTAACTTACCAATAACCATTGTCTCAAAGACAACTGATCCTCCAACCAGGGGATTTTTAATGAACTCTTTCCCGTGACGGGTATCAGTATCAGTTGTAAATACCAGGGCGTTTTCTTCTTCCAGGTATACATAAAAGCAGTTTGCACACCAGGGTTCATTTTCAACGGTGGTTGCAATGGTGAGGACATGGTGTTTCCTGAAGAACTTTATGACTCTGGTGTCAACCATTTTTCATCCATCTGAAACCGTTGTTCTCGAATCCTGCAAGATCGATAATGCGATCTACTACAGTCATAACAAGATCATCTATGGTTTTGGGGTTACTGTAGAACGAAGGTGTTGCCGGACAAATAATTGCTCCCGCAAGGGTAAGCTTTTTCATATTATTAATATGTATCAGGCTGTAGGGAGTCTCACGCGGAACAACAATCAGCTTTCTTCTTTCTTTCAGCATCACGTCGGCTGTGCGTGCAATCAGATCATCGGAGGTTCCGTTAGCGATCCGGCCGGTTGTGCCCATAGATGCTGGACAGATAATCATTGTCTCATATTGAGAAGACCCCGATGCGAACGGGGCAATATATGTCTTATTGTCATATTCCTTCGCAGGGGGTTTCGGGCTAAATTTTCTTCCAATTTCTGCTTCCCATATCTCCCTGGCAGTTTCTGAGAAGATAACGGCAATCTCTTCCGGGGGGCTGGTTAACCGCTGAAGTTTCTCCAGAAGCATCTTAGCATAAATTGAACCGCTGGCTCCGGTTATGGCCAGGACTATCTTTCCAGACTTATTCGATACATTCATCTTATTAGTTTGAAGGGTCATGCAAAGATAATTAATTCACATCAACTTGGAATTGAGTGGAAACGTTTACAAGCAGGTTCTGTTAACTGTGCTGAACCCCCTCGCCCTTCGGGCACTCCCCCTTGAGGGGGAGAAATCCCTGCATTCAAGTGTAATTTAACTAAGCAGAAGTGTATTTTCTCCCCCCCGGGGGAGATGCCGCGAAGCGGCAGAGGGGTTTTTCAACCCGAGTCAGAGGAAACTAAGTCATTTTCAGCAGCCTCTCCATCAGTATGGCAATTCCAGCCGATGCCTTTTCCATTATCACCTCCACCTTCCTGTTAACTGGAACCACAACCTCTTTGGGATCAATAAGCCAGAGAGATGCGTTCGCAGGCGCATAGCTGATCAACCCTGCTGCTGGGTAGACATTTAATGAGGAACCCACCACTACAAAAATATCTGCTTTCCCGGTAAGGCTTGCTGCCTCATCCATCATTGGTACCTGCTCTCCAAACCAGACAATATGCGGCCTTAGCTGACTCCCTCTTTTACATGTATCCCCGGGATTAATATCCTTATAACCTATATCATATATGAGCGACGGATCAATACTGCTCCTTGCCTTTGTCAGCTCACCGTGCAGATGCAATATTCTGGAGCTGCCTGCTCTTTCATGAAGGTCATCAATATTTTGTGTGATTATATGCACATCAAAATATTTTTCAAGCTGTGCCAGTCCAAGATGGCCATCGTTTGGTTTACATGACGCCAGTTGCCTTCTTCTTTCATTGTAGAACCTTAGTACCAGGTCCCTGTTTTTTACCCAGGCCCCAGGTGTAGCTACCTCTGTAACATCATATTCTTCCCATAGTCCGCCGGAATCCCTGAAGGTTTTTATGCCGCTCTCCGAGCTCATACCGGCGCCGGTAAGAATGACTAGTCGTTTCATATTAATGCATATAATAAAGGGACAAAGTTAGATAATTAGCCTGATATCCGATAAGATTGCTTCGTTGCTCCGCTCCTCGCAATGACCGTGGATTTTTCTTAATTTCGTTCAGCTCCTAGCCGGAAATTATCTTACTTGCAGTGTCATTGCGAGCCCGACGAAGAAGGGCGCGGCAATCTTCAGATTAAATGCTGAATTAAAATTGCTTAGATTATCCTGTCTTGCGTATTTGTAGGGGCGAATATTATTAGGGATTTTGTTATCTTTGTCCGAATTTTTTAAATAATTCTTATAACAATAACTATTTGATACAATGGGGAAACGGTTTCCTGAATATAAAAGTCTTGATCTGTCGCAGGTAAATAAAGAGATTCTCAGAATATGGGATGAGAATGATACTTTCAACAGAAGTGTACGTGAAGTAAACGGAAAAGGCGAGTTTGTGTTTTATGAAGGACCGCCTTCGGCAAACGGGATCCCCGGCATACATCACGTAATGGCACGTACAATCAAGGATGCGATCTGCCGTTTCAGAACCCAATGCGGATACGAGGTAAAACGCAAGGCCGGCTGGGATACCCATGGACTGCCTGTTGAACTTGGCGTTGAAACAGCTCTTGGTATTACAAAGGAGGATATCGGTAATAAAAATTCTTCCAGATATATTTCCATTGAAGATTACAACAAAGAATGCCGCATAGCGGTAATGAAGTATACCGACCTGTGGGAAGACCTTACCCGTAAAATGGGTTACTGGGTCAATATGGATCACCCGTATGTCACATACGATAACCGGTATATCGAAACACTCTGGTGGCTGCTTCAACGACTTTATAAAAATGGTTATCTCTACAAGGGTTATACCATTCAACCATATTCACCTGCAGCAGGAACCGGACTGAGCTCCCATGAGCTTAACCTCCCGGGCTGTTACCGCGACGTGAAAGACACAACCTGTATCGCCCTGTTTAAGCTTATAAGAGATAAAAAATCGGAATTTCTTTATAATAAGATCGATACTACCGATGTCCATATGATGGCCTGGACAACGACGCCATGGACACTTCCTTCAAATACTGCGCTGGCCGTTGGAAAAGATATAGCATATATAAAAGTCAGGAGCTTCAATCCTTATTCGGGTGAACCGATCACGGTAATTATTGCCAGAGATCTCCTCAATGCATTGTTTCCTGAATCGAATGCCGGACTCGAATTTTCAGAATATAAACCAGGTGATAAAAAGATCCCCTTCAGAGTTTCAGGGGAATTCACGGGGGCTGAGCTGGAGGGCATAAACTATGAACAGCTGATAGACTGGATGAACCCGGGAGAGGGTGCATTCCGCGTATTAACAGGCGATTTTGTCACAACTGAAGATGGGACAGGTATCGTTCATATTGCTCCCACTTTTGGCGCCGACGATTACCGTATAGCAAAAGAAACCGGAGTACCTCCCCTTCTTGTTAAAAGAAAAGACGGCTCTTTCGGACCTATGGTTGATAAAAGAGGCTACATGGTTCCGGTTGCAGATCTTGATAAATTGTTTGTTAAACAAAGCGTCAACAAAAAAACATATGCTGCCTTCGAGGCTCGTCCGGTTAAAAATGAATATGATGACAGACTTCCTCCCGAAACAGAAACAATCGATGTTGAAATAGCTGTTATGCTTAAACAGCAGGGAAAAGTATTCAGGATTGAGAAGCAGATACACAGCTATCCTCATTGCTGGAGAACCGACAAACCGGTTTTATACTATCCGCTTGATTCCTGGTTCATACGTACCACTGCTTTCCGCGATCGTATGATTGAGCTTAATAACACTATTAACTGGAAACCTCAATCTACGGGAACCGGCAGGTTTGGCAAGTGGCTCGAAAACCTTGTTGACTGGAACCTATCCCGTTCACGTTTCTGGGGAACACCTCTGCCCATATGGATCACAGAAGACAAAAAAGAGGAAAAATGTATCGGCTCCGCATCAGAACTGAAAACTGAGATTGAAAAATCAGTTAAAGCAGGATTCATGAAGAAGAATCCGCTTGCAGAATTTACCGAAGGAGACAATTCACAGGAGAACTATGAACATTTTGACCTGCACCGCCCCTTTGTTGATGATATATTCCTTATAAGCGATACCGGTAAGAAAATGTTCCGCGAACCTGATCTGATTGATGGCTGGTTCGATTCAGGAGCGATGCCTTATGCACAGGTACATTATCCTTTTGAGAATAAAGATACTTTCAGCGAGATGTTCCCGGCCGATTATGTTGCCGAAGGTGTTGACCAGACAAGGGGCTGGTTTTTTACCCTTCATGCCATAGCAACAATGATATCAGACTCAGTTGCTTTCAAAAATATAATTTCAAACGGACTTGTCCTTGATAAGAACGGGAACAAAATGTCGAAGAGACTGGGGAATGCGATCGATGCTTTTTCTACAATCGAAGAGTACGGTTCCGATCCGTTGAGGTGGTATATGATTACAAATTCGCAACCATGGGATAACCTAAAATTTGATATTGCCGGTGTTGATGAAGTTAAACGCAAGTTCTTCGGTACCTTATACAATACATATTCCTTCTTTTCACTCTATGCAAATGTTGATAATTTCAGATACGTCGAAAAAGAGATCCCGGTTAATGAGAGACCCGAGATTGACCGATGGATTATCTCCTTGCTTAACTCGCTCATTAAAGAGGTTGGGAATTGTTACAACGATTATGATCTGACCCGTGCAGGACGTGCAATACAGGATTTTGTAACCGAGAACCTGAGCAACTGGTATGTGCGCCTGAACAGGAAGCGTTACTGGGGCGGGGAATATGACAAGGATAAACTTTCAGCATACCAGACCCTTTATATCTGCCTGGAAACTGTCAGCCAGCTTGCTGCTCCGATAGCTCCATTCTATATGGACCGGCTTTTCAGCGATCTTAATGATGTCACAGGAAGAAATAAAGAAAACTCCGTTCATTTGGCTCTTTTCCCGGAATATGATGAATCCCTTATCAACAAGGAGCTTGAGGAGAGAATGGACATTGCCCAGAAAGTATCTTCCATGATTCTCGGGTTACGAAGAAAAGTAAGCATAAAAGTCCGCCAGCCGCTCGCAAGGATCATGGTTCCTGTTTCCGATAAATATTTCAGAGACAAATTTGAAGCTGTTAAAGATCTGATACTTGCCGAGGTTAATGTAAAAGAAGTCGAGTATATTGATGACACTTCCTCAATCCTTGTTAAAAAAATAAAACCAAATTTCAAAACACTTGGTCCGAGATATGGCAAGCTGATGAAGGAGATCAGCAATTCTATCGCTGCACTAACGCCACAGGAGATTGTAGCTTTTGAAAACAATGGAAATCATCCTGTCCAGATTAACGGACAACAGATTGTACTCACATCAGAAGATGTTGAGATAGTCTCCGAGGATATTCCGGGATGGCAGGTTGCGAACGAGGGCAAACTCACAGTTGCCCTTGATATTACCGTGTCCGACGAATTGCGCTATGAAGGTATTGCACGAGAGTTTATCAACAGGATCCAGAATATCCGCAAGGAGAATGGGTTTGATGTCACTGACAAAATAACGATACTTATTGAAGATCATGAGTTTGTCCATGAAGCAGTAACCAGACATGCTTCATATATTGCCTCACAGACACTTGCCACGGTGGTGACTCTCACACATAACTTCACAGGAAACAATGTTAGGGATGTGGAGATTGATGAGGTGGTGGTGAAGGTCGTGGTGACGAAGAATAGCTGAGGGCAGCGAGTGAGATTGCTTTGTCGTTTTACTCCTCGCAATGACCGTGGATTTTACTATATTTGTGTATAACAACTGAACCATGAAACGAATACTCGTTACCGGCGGTGCCGGTTTTATAGGATCTCACCTTTGTGAACGGTTACTTGATCTGGGCCATGAGGTTATCTGTCTCGACAACTATTTCACAGGTTCAAAAATGAATATAATACATCTTCTCAATAATCCCTACTTTGAATTGATAAGGCATGATGTTACAATGCCTCTGTTCGTTGAGACGGATGAGATCTATAACCTTGCATGCCCTGCCTCACCCGTTCACTACCAGTATAATGGCATCAAAACCATCAAGACATCGGTGATGGGAGCAATCAATACACTCGGACTTGCGAAAAGAACGAAATCAAAGATCCTGCAGGCTTCAACCAGCGAGATATATGGCGATCCGGAAGTGCATCCCCAGCATGAAGCTTACTGGGGAAATGTTAATACCCTGGGCCCAAGAGCATGTTATGATGAAGGGAAGAGATGTGCAGAAACACTCTTCATGAACTACCACGATCAGAATAAAGTGCGTATCAAGATAGCACGCATCTTTAATACATATGGCCCGAAGATGAATTCCCACGACGGCAGGGTTGTTTCCAACTTTATTGTGCAGGCGCTTAAAGGGGAGGATATCACGATCTATGGCGACGGATCTCATACACGCAGTTTTCAGTATGTTGACGACCTGATCGATGGTCTGATTAAATTAATGGATACTCCTGACAGTTTTACAGGACCTGTAAATCTTGGAAATCCCTTCGAGATGACAATCAGCACTCTTGCAGGAATGATAATAAAAATGACCGGATCAAAATCAAAGATTGTTTATCTTCCTCTTCCAAAGGATGATCCGAAACAGCGTAACCCCGATATTTCGCTGGCTGAAAAAGAATTAGGCTGGTCTCCGAAAGTTGATGCAGAAACGGGGCTGGCTAAGACCATTGAGTATTTCAGGAAAGTGCTGAAGTAAATTCGACTATCGAATTGCTAGACTGTCCCCATAATCAAATGTACTCACCCCCTTTAATCCCCCTCTCTATTTCGTAAAAGAGGGGGAAACCAGACACTTATTTTATTTCCGGTATAGAATTCAAAAAAGTTTCTATTTTTTTAAGAGTTTCTTTCATATTTAAAAGGGCATCATTTTTTAATCTTAAAACATGGATGCCTAAAAATTCCATTTCCGAATCTCTAAATTCATCATATTCTGTAGTTGTTTCATGTATCGGTCCGTCAAGTTCAATTACTGCTTTTTTCAGGTCACAATAAAAATCAGCTATAAAATAATTTAATCCTTCATAATTAGATTTATAAGCAATTGGATGTTGACGAAGAAATTTATATCCGGAAAGCTTCCTGTTTCTTAGTTCTCGCCAAAGTTGTTTTTCTGAGTTGGTCATATTACATCTAAGTTCTTTAGCATGTTTTTTAACTACCTTAAAATCAAAATGCCGAGATTTAACCATATTATCAATATTTAAGTAAATATATAAAATATGGAAAATTAGCCCCCCTCTTTACAAAGTAGAGAGGGGCGGGGGGTGAGTACATAGGATTAGAGGAATTGAGGACCAGAAAAAATAATATCTTTGAACCATGATAGACCGCTCCACCATAGAACGTATTCTTGATGCTGCCCAGATAGTTGATGTAGTGCAGGAGTTTGTTCCCCTGAAGAAGCGGGGAGTGAATTTCCTGGGGTTGTGTCCTTTCCATAATGAGAAAACACCTTCATTTACCGTTTCTCCTTCGAAGGAAATTTTCAAATGTTTTGGTTGCGGAAAGGTTGGAAACTCGGTCAATTTCGTCATGGAACATGAACATCTCACCTACCCTGAAGCGCTAAAATACCTTGCAAAGAAATATCACATTGAGGTTATTGAAAAAGAGCTTACGCAGGAAGAGCTTGAAAAACAAAATGAAAGAGAAAGTCTTCTTGTAGTTTCATCATACGCTGCACGACAATTCACTGAAAATCTTTTTCATACTGACGAGGGAATATGCATTGGGCTTGGCTATTTCAAAGAAAGAGGCTTCAGGCAGGATACCCTGAAGAAATTTGAGGTTGGTTATAGCTTTGAAAAACGTGATGCCTTCTCCAAAAAGGCCCTCGAGGATGGATACAAACAGGATTTTCTTGTCAAGACGGGCCTTTCAATTCAGCATGAAGACAGGCTCTTCGACAGGTTCAGCAGCAGAGTTATGTTCCCTATTCATTCTCTGTCAGGACAAGTACTCGGATTTGGTGGAAGAATTCTGAAAACTGATGTCAAAACGGCTAAATATCTGAACTCTCCCGAATCGGAGATATATCATAAGAGCAGGATTCTTTATGGAATATTCCAGGCAAGGAAATCCATAACACAGGAGGACCGGTGTTATCTCGTTGAAGGCTACACCGATGTGATGTCGCTCCATGAAGCCAATGTTGAAAATGTCGTTGCTTCATCAGGAACCTCCCTGACACAAGAGCAAGTAAGACTGATTAAGAGATTCACACAGAACATCACAATCCTGTATGATGGCGACGCTGCCGGGATAAAAGCGTCTATCAGAGGAATAGACCTGGTTCTTGAAGAAGGCATGAATGTCAAGATAGTGCTGCTTCCTGATAATGAAGATCCCGATTCATATTCGAAGAAAGTGAGCAATGAGGAGTTCCTGAAATTCATTAAAGAGAACGAAACAGATTTTATCCGCTTCAAAACTCAGCTTCTGCTGTCGGAGGCCAACAACGACCCGGTGAGAAGAGCCGATCTTATCCGTGATGTCGTTAAGTCAATTGCCGTCATCCCCGAGGCAATAACCAGAACAGTATATATAAAAGAATGCAGTACTGTTCTTGAAGTCAGCGAACCGATCCTTTATCATGAGGTGAATAAGCTGAGGCAACAAAAGAGCTTTCAGGACAGGAATAAATATCCTGGTCGGGAAGATCTTCCTGTTCCACCGCCGGTAATTATTAAACCTGTCCAGCGTGAAACTGTCACATATTATTCTGAAAAAGAGATTATCAGGCTTCTTCTGAAATTTGGCGGCGTGGAGTTTGAGCGGACTATAAATAAAGAAGATGGCAAGGAGGAGGTGTTAACTGTATCTGATTATATTGTCAGGGAGATAACATCTGACGATCTTCTTTTTGATGACAGAGTGTGTTCCAGGATTTTTGCCGATTTCCGGTTTCATGTTGAACATGGACTTATTACAGGTGATAAGCAGTTTGTAAAACATGAAGATCCGGAGATATCCAGTCTGTCTGCCGATCTTCTTGCTGACTCACACGAGCTGAGCAGAATATGGAAAGATAAACAGACCTATGTTGAGACGGAGGAGATGAAGCTGAAAGAGATCGTGGGAGATGCAGTCCTTAAATTTAAAAGTGATAAGATAATGATAAAGAGAAAGGAGATAATGATTCTTCTCGAAGAAGCTGTAAAAGCCAATGATACTGAGAAAGTGCTTCTTTTACAGAAGCGATATGCAAATCTAAGTACTGTATTAGGATTAATTTCCAGGAAACTGGGGAATCGGATATTGTTGTAAATTCACTTCCCTAACTGGAATTATCTTACTTGCAGGGTCAATTGCGAGCCAGACGGTTTCCACGCTGTAGCCTTGGCGAAAGCGTGAAGGAGGGCGTGGCAATCTTACAATCCAATCCTGAATTAAAATCAAATTTATGATCTTCATTTAGAATGATTGATATTAATTTGTAATTTTGTAATATTAACCACGAAGAAATGAAAAGGCTACTCTATATCCTGTTAATTCTATTTATACCCTTTGCCTTTTCCTGTAAACATGGAGTAAAAGTAAAGGAACCTTTCATCCCGGTTTTTTCGACCTATAAGTCGGATACTGCAAAGAACGATAACCCGGTACCAAAGAACGAGATATTTTATGGAATTCTTACTCCTGTCGAAATATGTACAATCTTTGATAGACTCGGTATTCCGTACAATAATGCTACACTGAATCCTGTTTCAAACAGGGATCAGTACCTGAGCAGCTCCAAAGCTTCCATTAATACAGGGGTATATGGAGTTGACTTTGGTTATCTTAAAGTATTCGGCATAGGTCAGCAGATGATCGACTATATGGTGACCATCCGTGATATGTGCAATAAACTTGGAATCCCTGACTCTTATCTTACCGAACCAATCAGGAAGGTGCAGAGCGATATTTCCGAACCTGATACTATCATGTTCCTTATGGATGCTGCGTATACAAGGATGGAGGCACATCTGCGAGAAGGAGGCAGAGAAAGTACGGCCGGGCTCATGGTTATGGGAGGATGGGTAGAGGCCATGTTTATAGCTACCCAGCTGGTTTATAATCCTGAAAAACCTGATCCTGAGGTAATACAGAGAATCGCCCAGCAGAAATACACCCTCACCAGCCTGCTCAGTTTCCTGAAAAACTATTATGATGATCCTGTTGTTGTTTACTATTCGAAAAAACTTAAGTACCTGAAAAACTATTTCGACTCTTTCGATATCTATTTCAAAAAAGGCGATCTTGAAATTGATACCACAAGACAGGTCTTCCGTTCAACAGGCAGTAAAATGACTGTTTCTATCGAAACTCTTAATAAAATTCGTGATTATATATACAAGCTCAGAACGGAGATGGTTACTCCCTGAAACTCACATTTTCACCCGTCTATTTTGCCCCTCTACCTTGCTTCATTATGAAATATCCTATCCCCGAAGAATGGTTCCCGATAGTTGATGAAGATGGGAATACAATCGGCAAAGCCCTGCGCAGTGTCTGCCACGATGGCAAAAGCATGCTTCTTCATCCTGTTGTTCATCTTCACCTTTTCAATACAAGAGGTGAATTGTTTTTACAGAAAAGGGCAAAAACAAAAGATATTGAGCCGGGAAAATGGGACACTTCCGTAGGAGGTCACGTCAGTCCGGGGGAGACACCGGATGAGGCTCTTTTGCGGGAAGCCGCAGAGGAACTTGGTATGAATAATTTTGTGCCAGAATTTTTGGGGAGATATGTTTGGGAATCTTCGCTTGAAAAGGAACTGGTCAATTCTTTTTCAACGATTTCCGATGCAGTTCCAATATTAGATAGAGATGAAATTGACGAAGGTAGGTTCTGGTCGCTAAAAGAAATTAAGGAGAATTTAGGCAAAGATGTGTTTACTCCGAATTTTGAGCATGAGATTAAGATGATGTTTTTGAGATAGGTTCCCTACATCGCTTATTATCGCATGTACTCACCCCCTTTAATCCCCCTCTCTACTTCGTAAAGAGGGGGAAACTATCTTATATCCTGTGAATTACGGTGAGTATATAAAAATCGAGAGGAAAATTCAGAACCTATTTAATTTCCCGGGATTGAATTTAAAAAGTTTTCTGTTTTTTGAAGAGTTTGTTTCATATTTGAAAGATCATCATTCTTTATTCTTAAAATATGGATACCTAATATATCCATTTCTGAATCTCTCAACTCATCGTATTCAACAGTTGTTTCATGTATTGGGCCATCAAGTTCAATTACAGTCTTTTTTTCATCACAATAAAAATCTGCAATAAAATAATTTAATCCTTCATAATAAGCTTTATAAACAATAGGATGCTGACGTAGGAATTTATATCCGGAAAATTAACTCCCCTCTATACGAAGTAGAGAGGGGCGGGGGGTGAGTACATGTAAAACAAGAAGGGCTATGTAATGATCATCAGGCATTATGGTTTCATTTTGTATGCTTTTTATCATTTAATCTTACACAATAAATATCTTATATTTAAGTATATTTATTGATAATAAGAATGTTAATGTACTGAATACTTATGAAGTCTGATAAAATTTATTTATCCCTTGCCTTACTTATAATTCTTACTATAGTTTCCTGGGTTACATCATGTACTCATATAGCCAATATTGCTAATATCCCTGAGATCTGTTTTACTGGAGAAGTCCTGCCAATTTTTATTAACAATTGTGCCATTTCAGGCTGTCATAACGGAGGAGGAAGAGAATCGCGCACGGCACTGAATAACTATTCAGATATAATTAAGGATATTGTTCCGGGTAATCCGAATAGCAGCAGTCTTTACCAGGCAATAATTGCAAAATGGGAAAACAGAATGCCCCCCGGTCAGCCTCTTTCAGAGGAAAACAGAACAATAATAAGAGTATGGATAGAGCAGGGCGCAGGACAAACTGTCTGCACAGATACAACCGGGACCATCAAAGGAACCGGCGGTGCGCCTTGTGACACAATAAATCCTGTTACGTATTCCGGAACCATATGGCCGATAATCCAAGCATCATGTACAGGATGTCATAGCTCGGCATCTCCCGGTGGAGGTATTCTTCTTGAAAGCTATACAAATGTACAGGCTGCTGCTGCAAATGGAAGTCTTATTAATTCTATCACTGGAAACGGTGTCACAAAAA
This sequence comes from Bacteroidales bacterium, assembly GCA_003141525.1. Taxonomy (GTDB): domain Bacteria; phylum Bacteroidota; class Bacteroidia; order Bacteroidales; family VadinHA17; genus LD21. The sequence goes on along the minus strand of PLML01000130.1, from coordinate 10,919 downwards.
TGCCGAAGGGCGGTTCATTATCAACATGCCGGATAAGACAATTTGAAATATGGGTCAGTAACGGATCTTTGAACAATTAGATTTTTATTTAACATGAAGCGATTATTTATATCACTTGCAACTCTTGCCATTTTTTTGTTGTTTTTTGTCTCCTGCTATTATGATAATGAAGAAGCATTATATCCTACACTCAATAATGCATGTGACACAATTAATGTGACCTACAGCGGAACAATTGCTCCACTGCTAAATAACAATTGTACAGTCTGCCATGGCGGTTCTATTCCATCAGGAGGTATCTTACTGACAAATTTTACCAGTGTTCAGACTGTCGCCTCCTCAGGATTGCTTATAAACGCACTTAACGGTAATGGAGTTCAGGTAATGCCCGTTTCAGGATCTTTATCTGTCTGCAAAATAGCACAATTCCAGATCTGGATAAGAAACGGAATGCCCAATAACTAAATGAGCATAATAGTATTCACAATATGAGACGATTATCCCTTGCTTTTCTTTTATTCCTGGCCTCCGTGGGGATGTTCGCCCAGGATGACCTGATGAATCTTTTGAACGATTCCATTAAAAAGGAAATAAATTACACTACTGCAACTTTCAAATCAACAAGAATAATGGATGGCCATTCAATAGAGAGTATGCCTCCCGGNNTTTGAAAAAACTTTTGACGGATTTGCAAAGTTCTCTCTGTTAAAACAATTAACGGGCGAAAGGGTAATGCCGGTCTCTGTTTCGGTTTTGTCTTCAGTTGCCCTTAAATCCCTAAAGTGGCCCGATCCGACCATAACAAATTACTTTTCATCACGGTTATCGTATGTGTGGCAGATCCTCGTTGCCCGGAAATTCAGCCAGGGATTTTCATTCCAGCTTATGCCCACTTATATCCACCGTAATCTCGTTGCCACGGAACTTGATCCGAACGATCTCTATGCCTTAGGCGCTGGGGGCCGGTTGAAGCTTACCAAAAGAATAAGCCTGAATGCTGAGTACTACTATGTGCTAAATCCAAAAACCTATATGAGTCAGCAGTTTTACAATCCTTTATCAGTTGGCGTTGATATTGAAACCGGGGGACACGTATTTCAACTGTTTTTCAGTAACTCTGTCGGTACTATTGAAAAACAATTTATCGGAGAAACAACTGGACAGTGGAAAAAAGGTGATATTCATTTCGGATTCAATATTTCGAGGGTATTCACGTTGAAGAAACATCAGAATCCTCAAAACTATTAAACTTTTTTTGTTAATTTACAATATATCCATTAACCACAAAGTGCATAAACCTGCCTGCCGCCTGCCTGTCGGTAGGCAGGGCAGGCACAAAGGCCACAAAGAAATTTTAATTAAGTCAATATGAAACGATTATTTTTATTTGCATTCTTTTTGAATATTGTTATTGCAGTAAATGCACAGAAATACATGACCAAAAACGGTTATATCGGTTTCTTTTCCCATACTCCGTTAGAGGATATCAGAGGAGACAATAACCAGGTAGCTGGGATTCTTGATATTTCGACCGGAGAAATGGTTTTCCAGGCACTGATCAAATCATTTCATTTCGACAGAGCTCTCCTGGAAGAACATTTCAATGAAAACTATATGGAGTCGGATAAGATCCCAAAATCAAGCTTCAAGGGAAAGATCACAAATCTTTCATCAGTTGATTTCTCTAAGAGCGGAACCTATAATGTTATGGTTGAGGGCGATCTTACCATTCACGATGTAACCAATAAGATAAGTACAAATGGAACTGTTGAGATACTTACCGGAGGAATAAATGCATCTTCAAAATTCGAAATTGTACCTGAAGATTATAAAATAAATATCCCCGGGGTTGTCAGAGATAAAATCAGTAAAGCAATGGAGGTTACAGTCACAATGAAATATGCTCCTATTGCAAATAAATAGAAGTATTATCCGGCATAATAATATTATATTTATTACCTTTTAACAATGAAACCTTACATTAAAATTGCACTATTTGTTGTCTTATTTATAGCTGTATCAGCAATTCTGGCTGCTCTGATCCTGTACAATAAAAAACACATTGATACGGCTACAGTCAAACCTGATTTCATAATTACCGCCACGGCTTTACAGAAAGAATTTGAAGATAATGATGCAACAGCATCTGCCAGGTATATTAATAAAATTGTTGAGGTTACCGGCATCATAGTTACTGTAACTCCTACTGATAGCACACATTTGAATATATCTCTTAAAACCGGAAGTGAAATGTCATCGGTAAATTGTGCTTTTCAGGCAATAGACGATCCTTCAAAACTCAAAACCGGCGAAAAAGTTACACTTCGTGGCGAATGTTCAGGTTTTCTGATGGATGTACTTCTTAAGAATTGTGCCATTATCCCGAACAGAAAATAAAAAAAATGAGCAAGCCTGTAAAAATACTGATGTTTAAAAACGAGATTGAAGCGATGCTTCTCGATGAAATTCTGACTGAAAAGCAAATCCCTCATCTGATACGTTCTTATCACGACTCTGCTTACGATGGCTTATGGCAAACCCAATCGGGTTGGGGCCATATTGAAGCACCGGGAGAATATGCAGACGAAATCCTCCTTATATATAACCAAATGTCAGATTAATCGTTACTATCATTTACCCTGTAATATCAACTTAAGTTTTTATCTTTGTTCCTCATTTTTATTTTGACTCCCAGGGTTGAATAAAATGCAATTATCTATATTACTGGTTAATGAATCATATAAATAAAGAGAAGAGTAGACTGCTTATTTTTACTTCAGAGATGCTTAATTCCATTATCCCTGTGATAAAAAGCAAGTATTTTTATTTTGGCATCCTGGCAGTTATTGCCGGCGCCGGATTAAATTTTGCGTCTGAAACTTATCTCCATAATTACATGAGTGAAGGGAAGACCTTACCAATGCTTTCAGATTTAGTCCTCGACAACCTTCCGTATTATAATGTTTCTCTCATTTATGATATTTCCTGTCTTATTCCTATCCTCCTGGTATTAATCTATTTAGTTCAAAAAAAAGACTATAACAGGATTCCCATGTTTTTATTGCTGACCGGTATTTTTTATATTGTCAGAGGTGTTTTTATTGTATTAACCCCATTTGGTAATCCACCGATGTTTAATGGGTCGGATCCGCTGTTCAATGGTTTCTCTATGTTTGAACTCGGTGTATATCCCTCGGGACATGCAGGAAATGTTTTTTTAATGTTTCTTCTTGTGAGAGACAAAGGTTACAAATGGCTTATATTCATTTGCCTTGTTGTCGTTATAGCTTCATTATTTCTGGCCCGGGGCCATTACAGTATTGACATTCTTTCAGGTCTTTTCTTTTCATACGCTATAAAGGCATTTGGAGAAAAACACTTTGCAATGTTCGACCTCGGGAACATAAAAGAACCTTCATCCTTTCTTTTCAAGTCTCCTGATGAAAAAAACCGAACAATTCCAGATTGAATGTGTTTAATCTTTGATCTTTAGTGACAAAATGAAGAACATTACACAGAAGCAAAGAGACCAAGGAGTTTGCCTCTGTGTAACTTTGTGAATGGTCTGTGCCCCTCCGTGTAACAAAAAAAGAGCAGAATCAGGTTTTGTTTCAACAAGACAAAAATCATAAGAAATATTTAGCATAATGATGAATATTGCAAAAAAGAAATTAAGATGAATAACGCTATATATAATTTCAGGGAACCGAAAAATGAACTTGTCTTATCCTATAAACCTGGAAGCCAGGAGAGAATTTTGCTGGAAGAAGAGCTCAGGGTTCAAAAAAGTCAGATTATCGATATCCCTCTTATCATTGGTGGGAAAGAGATCCGTACAGGAAAAACCGGGAAGGTCATAATGCCTTCCGATCATGGTCATTTGCTGGCAACTTATCATATGGCTACTGAGAAGGAGGTTTCTCTGGCAATTAATGCAGCCCTGGATGCCAAATGCGAATGGATGACCACGTCTTGGATGGAAAGAGCAGCAATAATGGCTAAGGCAGCCGAACTGATTTCAAAAAAATACCGGTACCGGATTAATGCAGCCACTATGCTTGGCCAGGGGAAAAATGTAATGCAGGCAGAAATTGACTCTGCATGTGAAGTGATTGATTACCTCCGGTTTAATACATATTTTGCCTCGCTCATCTATATGGAACAACCAATATCTGAAAATGAGAATATTAACCGCCTCGAGTATCGGCCGCTTGAAGGTTTTGTTTATACGGTCAGTCCATTCAACTTCACAGCTATTGCTTCAAATCTCAACACAAGTGTTGCCCTTATGGGAAATACAACGGTGTGGAAACCGGCTACAACTTCTCTCCTTTCAAACTATTACCTGATGAAAATATTCGAGGAGGCCGGATTTCCTGCAGGTGTTATTAATTTCGTACCCGGCTCGGGTTCTTTGATAAGCAGTATAGTATTAAAGCACAAGGATCTGGCCGGGATACATTTCACCGGTTCAAATTCAACATTCAATTCCCTGTGGAAACAAGTCTCTGATAATCTCTCTGTTTACAAATCTTATCCTAAGCTTGTTGGTGAAACGGGTGGTAAGGATTTTATTTTTGCCCATCAGTCAGCCAATCCTTTAGAACTGGCTACTGCCATAGTAAGAGGCGCATTTGAATATCAGGGACAGAAATGTTCAGCCGCATCGAGGGCTTATATTCCAAAGTCGATCTGGGATGAAACTAAAAAACAAATGTTGAATATGATCTCCGGAATAAAAGTCGGAGACGTCATTGATTTCAAAAACCCGGTAAATGCCGTCATTGATGAAACTGCGTTTGATAATATTATGTCGTACCTCGATAAAGTAAAATCATCACCGGAAGCAAAAATAATTGCTGGGGGGAAAGGAGACAAATCAACCGGATATTTTGTTGAACCCACTGTAATTGTAACTGATAATCCGCATTATTTCACAATGGAAGAGGAAATTTTTGGTCCTGTCATGACCATTTATGTTTATAATGATGAACTTTATGATGAGACTCTTAAGATATGTGATGAAACCTCGCCATACGGACTGACAGGAGCAATCTTCAGCAATGATAAATATGCAATGATTAAAGCATGCCGGGTATTGCGATATGCCGCGGGCAACTTCTATATTAATGACAAACCTACAGGCGCAATGGTAGGACAGCAGCCATTTGGAGGAGCAAGGGCTTCGGGAACTAATGACAAAGCAGGCAGCCACCTTAACCTCCTCCGCTGGGTGAGTCCCAGAACAATCAAAGAGACTCTTATTCCGGCTACTGGTTTTAAATTTCCATTCATGGAATAAAAATCATTGTTTGACTTATCTCAGCGGCTCTGAAAGAGCCTAATATGAATAACCCCCGGTGAAACCGGGGGAGAAGCTGCAACAATCCTTTGACAGCTATGAAGTAGCTGTATATAATAGTATAGAAAACAACTTTATTAAGCCCCTTCAGGGCTTTAGATCAGAGGATTCGGTTGCCACCCCCGGTTTCACCGGGGGTTATTCACATATTGCCACATCCGTGGCAATGATAATTTAAATAATGTTCTGTAAATTTGAGCATGAAAAGATCTGTCCGGGAAGATATGAATAAAGCTCTGTTTGTACTGAATCCAACTTCAGGTGTACAGCCTGTTAACTTTATTGTTTCAAAAGAGCTTGAGCTCCGTAAAAGTCAGCTATCCTTCTGCAAATCAAGGACCAAAGAAGAAACAGGTACTCTCATCAGACAGAATTTTAATAAGTATGATGTTTTTGTAGCTGCCGGAGGAGACGGTACCGTTCACACTGTAGCTACAGAATTGGTTGGAAGCAACAAAATCCTTGGAGTTTTGCCTCTTGGCTCCGGTAACGGGTTTGCAAAGGAATTTGGATTTAAAATGAATGTCCGGTCACTTCTGTCCGACATTAATCGGGCCGACAGTATGGATATTGATGTGATTGAGATAAACAATAAACTATGTCTTAATGTCGCCGGTATTGGCCTGGACAGCTTTGTCGCACATTCATTTAATAACCTAAAGCTGCGCGGTTTCCTGCCATATGTATGGTTAACATTTAAAACCTTTCTGGCACTCCGTCCGTTTCATGTAACTATTAAATGCGACGGGAAAGAAATTGTCTCTGAAAAACTATTTGTTCTGACCATTGCAAACACAAGACAATTCGGGAATAATGCATTCATAGCGCCCGAAGCACGACCTAATGATGGAATAATTGATATTGTATTAATCAAACCTTTTCCGAAAATTCTGGGCTCGCTTTTTATTATCAGACTATTCACAAAAAGAATAAATAAGTCGAAATATGTAAGACATATTAAAACGGATAAGGAAATAGTTATCGAGACAGATGAAACCAGGTTCCATATCGACGGTGAACCATTGGAGATCTTCGGAAAGGTAGTGATCAGGATCAGAAAAGAGGTACTGAAAGTCCTGAAAACAACTGGATATAAGTTTGTTAGTTCCTGAAAATATGCATTTATTTATTACTGAATATTTTAATCTTTCACTTCTATGAAAAAACTAGTTTTACTTCTGCTTTTCTTCTCTCTTGCAACGGTTTACGGACAAAACCCTTCAATCCAGTTAATTCCCCAACCTGCTGAAATACAGCAATCTGACGGATCATTTGTGCTGACAAAAACTTCTACTATTGGCTTTGACAGCCAGGAAAGCCGCAAAATAGCTGAGATGCTTTCCCAAAAACTTAATATCTCAACCGGCTTTTCAATTAAACCTCAACAAGACAAAGCAGGTTCAATACAATTCAACCTGAATAAAGTGCCCGTTACATTAATTGGTAAAGAAGGTTATACCCTGGTATCTTCACCCGCGGGTGTGATCATAACAGCCAACGCCCCGGCAGGGCTTTTCTATGGAATGCAAACACTGCTTCAGCTTCTGCCAAAAGAAATTGAAAGCAAAACTGTTATCAATATTCCCTGGACAATCCCTTCAGTTAAAATTACCGATTATCCCCGGTTTGGCTGGCGAGGGATGATGCTTGATGTAAGTCGTAATTTCTTCACAAAAGAAGAAGTAAAGCTTTATATTGACGAGATTTCAAGATATAAATACAATACTTTTCACTGGCATCTGACAGATGATAATGGCTGGCGGATTGAGATCAAGTCCCTGCCGAAATTAACTCAGGTCGGCGCCTGGAGAGTACCCCGATTCGGGCAGTTCAGTGATCGCATGGCACCAAAACCCGGAGAAGCACCAACTGTGGGAGGTTTTTATACCCAGTCTGACATCAAAGAGATAATTCAATACGCACAGGAACGTTATGTGACAATTGTGCCGGAGATTGATGTCCCGGGACACAGTATGTCAGCAATTGCATCATATCCCGAATTAAGCTGCACCAAAGATACCAGTATAAAAGTCAATCCGGGTTCATCTTTTTCAGAATGGTTCAACAATGGCACCTTTAAGATGAGAATTGATAATACTCTTAATCCATCTGATGAAAAAGTTTATGAATTTCTCGATAAGGTTTTTACTGAAATGGCCGGGTTATTTCCAAATCCATACATTCATGTAGGCGGGGACGAGTGCTATAAAGGCTTCTGGACCAATGATCCCGGCTGCCAGGCTCTGATGAAAAAAATGAATTTGACTCATCCCGAGGAACTGCAGGCATATTTCATGAAACGTGTTGAAAACATTCTGAAATCAAAAGGCAAAAAACTCATTGGCTGGGATGAAATTCTTGAAGGAGGCATCGCTCCTGAAGCAACAGTTATGAGCTGGAGAGGTATCAAAGGTGGAATAGAGGCCGCAAAAATGGGGCACGATGTTGTTATGACACCGACCACATTTGTGTACCTCGACTATCAACAGGGTGAACCGACAATTGAACCTCCGATTTATGCAAATTTACGATTAAGCAAATGCTATAGTTTTGATCCAGTTCCTGAAGGAGTGGATGCAAAGTATATTCTTGGCGGTCAGGGTAACCTCTGGACAGAACAGGTAGTAACCCTGCATCATGCTGAATATATGACCTGGCCACGTGGCTGGGCATTGGCAGAAGACTTCTGGTCGCCTAATGCATCAAAAAACTGGGGAAGTTTTGTACAACGTGTTGAAAAACTGTTCGACCGTGCTGATATAGAAGGGATTAATTATTCAACTGCAATTTACGACGCTATTATAAATATCAGCGGAAAAGATGGAAAGATGACCGTGAATATGGATTCTGAAGTACCCGGTCTTGATATTTTCTATACCATTGACGGAGCAATGCCAAACACTTATTCACCTAAATATACAAAACCCGTTGAACTTCCTGAAGGACCTGTTACGTTGAGGGTGGCAACATATCGCAATGGAAAACAAATAGGTCATCTTATCACATTAACACCTGAAATGCTGAAAAAGAGACAAGCTGCAAATTGAAAGAACTGATTAAATGAAAATGATAGGGACTCTTAAAAAAATACTGATTCTTTTTCAATTCTTTTTAATTGGTTGCACTGTTTATCTTCCGGCACAGACCCTGCAGGAAATTGAATCTCATTCTGTCTCTTTGCCGAATGGATGGAGGCTGACGCCTGTTGGAAAACAATTGCCTCTTGGTGACTTGCCTCTCAATATTGCCGTGTCGCCTTCAAAAAAGCTTGCAGCAATCACGAACAATGGAGAAAGTGATCAGACTATTCAGCTTGTGGATGTTGAACGGGAAGTAATACTCGATTCAATCATAATAGGAAAGGCCTGGCTGGGACTGACATTTTCGGATGATGGTAAATATTTGTACGCTTCAGGAGGAAATGATAACATAATTATGTGTTATGCAATCCGGAACAATAAGCTGTCGGTTTATGATTCAATAAGGATAGGAGAAGCCTGGCCTGTAAAGATTTCTGTTGCAGGTATAGCGCTTGATAATACCAGGAACAGGTTGTATGTCGTTACAAAAGAGAATAATTCCCTCTACATTCTTGATACTCAATCAAAAAAAGTAGTCTCACATTATCCCCTGGGCGGTGAAGGGTATACCTGTCTGTTGTCGCCTGACCATAAATTATTGTACATCTCATGCTGGGGTTGTCATAAGATTGTACTGTTTGATACAGATCTGCAGAAAATTACCGGCTCTATCCCAGTTGGCGATAATCCCAACGATTTATGCATCACCCGGGATGGGAAATATCTTTATGTAGCAAATGCAAATGATAACAGTGTATCGGTAATTAATACACATCAAAAGAAGGTGATCGAGACGCTTAATTCAGCACTTTATCCGGGTTCACCTTCCGGTTCAACAACAAACAGTGTTGCTTTGAGCGCAGACGAAAAAACTCTTTTCATTGCAAACGCCGATAACAACTGTCTTGCAGTGTTTGATATCACAAAACCCGGGTCAAGTGTAAGTAAAGGATTTATCCCGACTGCCTGGTATCCTACATGTGTGAGGGTTGTAAAAGACAAGATCCTGGTAAGTAACGGAAAGGGATTATCATCACATGCAAATCCTTATGGTCCGAATCCAACCCGTATAGGAGATGAGGTAGTTTTCCAGGTTGCAGGAAAGGAACAAAAAATTAAAGTACAATATATAGGTGGCCTTTTCAGGGGAACTCTTTCAATTCTGAAGACTCCGGATCTAAGTCAGATGGCTGTGTTTTCCCAAGCTGTATATAAGAACACTCCTTATAATAAGAAGACAGAGCTGGTTTCCGAAGGAGCAAAAGGGAATCCTGTCCCTATGAAAGTTGGAGACAGTTCGCCTATCAGATATATTTTTTACATTATTAAGGAGAATCGCTCTTATGACCAGGTTCTTGGAGATTTACCTGAAGGAAACGGAGATCGAAAACTTGTTCTTTTTGGTGAAAATATAACACCTAATCAGCATGCCATTGCCCGTGAATTTGTGCTGCTTGATAATTTTTTTGTAAATGGTGAGGTAAGTGCCGATGGTCATAGCTGGACTATGGGAGCCTATGCAACCGATTATCTTGAAAAAGAATGGCCTACCAGTTACGGAGGAAGAGGGGGAATATACCCCGGTGAAGGGAATAGGGCTATTGCCAACAATAAAGATGGATTCCTCTGGGACGATTGTCAGCGCAATGGAGTGAGTTTTCGCTCCTATGCTGAATTTGTGGATGACCACAAACCAAATATTGCTGTTCTTAAAAACCACTTCTGCCCTAAGTATACCAGCTGGGATCTGTCAGTCCGGGATACTGTCAGGTTCAGGCAATGGAAAAATGATTTTGATTCGCTATTGGCAGTTGACGCTCTTCCCAGATTTAATTCCCTCCGCTTTCCCAATGATCATACTGAAGGACTCAGCCTCAATAAACCGACACCATTTGCACATGTTGCAGATAACGATCTCGCAGTTGGTCTTTTTGTGGATTATCTGAGTCACAGCCGCGTATGGAAAAACAGCCTTGTATTAATTGTGGAAGACGATGCACAAAACGGGCCCGATCATGTGGATGCCCACAGGAGCACAGCATATCTGGCCGGTGGATATGTGAAACAGGGCTTTGTAGATCATACAGTCTATACAACTGCATCTCTCCTCCGTACTATCGAGCTCATTCTCGGGGTTCCTCCAATGAGTCAATATGATGCTCCTGCAATTCCGCTATGGAGATGCATGAATAATACCGCCAATCATCCTGCTTTCAGGGTGAGGCCTTGTAATATTGATTTGAATTCAAAGAACCTCACTCAGAGTATTTGGCAAAAGAAAAGCGAGAAGTTTGATTTTACAAAGGAAGACATGGTGAGTGATGCTGAATTCAACGAGGTGATCTGGAAGGCTGTAAAAGGTTTGGATTCTCCATGTCCTTCTGCTGTGCATGCTGCGTTTTTTATGCCACTTGAAGAGAAGGGTGATGATTGATAAGTAGAGACGCCCAATTTGGGGGAGTGTAAATAATTTTGTG
>PLML01000133.1 GCA_003141525.1 Bacteroidales bacterium | reverse complement strand
ACGGAAGAAAAAGATAAAAGTAGGGACATGCCCTGGCATGTCCATTGTTCAGATAAAAAGGAAAAAGGCAAAAGTAAAATCAGAGTTTAAATTAAAATCGAATGGAAAAACAATTTGGTGTTAAAATATGGATTGTTCCGGTAATTGTGGTCTTTATGAATCTATTGACATTCAGTGGATTCTCCCAGACCGGAGTTACTCTGGAACAAGCTCTCTCAACAGCTGAATCAAATAGTCCTACTATATTAAAGACCAGGCTTAATCTCATCAGAAGCCAGGAAAACCTTAATGCCCAGAATGATGCTTTAAAATCAAAATTTGCTTTGTCCGTAAATCCTATAACCTATTCACAAGACAGAGCATTCAATAGCAGTTTTTCTGATTTTAACACTACGAAGGATTTGCAGAGTTCCGGTTCTTTTACAGTTGTCCAGCCTTTTTTACCTACAGATGCAACGATTACGCTGAGTGACAATTTTAGTTATACCAATAACATCTATAATGCAAAGTTCCCGACGGCAGGTGTAGCTTTCAATAATGATCTTTCTATTCAATTAAATCAGCCATTGTTCACTTATAACCATACCAAACTTAATCTAAAAACGCTCCAGTTGCAACTTGAGACAGCCCAGCTTAATTATGCAATTCAGCTTCTGACTATGGAGCAAAGTGTTTCCCAGGCTTTTTATGCGGTATATCAGGCGCAACAAAGCATGGATATTTCAAACCAGGCATATCAGGATATGATGAAAAGTTATGAAATAACGAAGAATAAAGCTGATGCCGGAATTTCAGCCCAGTCAGAAAAGTTTCAGGCTGAGTTGAACCTTGCAACAACCAAGTCGGATTATGAAAACAAGCAGGTTGCTTTTGAAAATTCAAAGGATGCATTTAAAATCCTGATTGGTATGAGCTTATATGACGATATTATTGTAATACCGAATATTGCAGTTGATACAACCGTCAAAATCGATATAGCATTTGCCATTGACCAGGGTCTGGCATCAAGGATGGAAATCAGGGAAAGCCAGATAAACATTGAAACAGCACAGCTTAATCTCATTCAGACTAAGGCACTTAATGAATTCCATGGAAACCTTGCCCTCTCATTTGGATATAACGGGAATAATAAAAATTTAAAAGATATTTACTCTGACCCGTTAAACAACGAAAATGTAGCATTGTCCTTTCAGATTCCTGTGTGGGACTGGGGAGAAGAAAAAGCAAGAATTAAGGCAAGTGAGGCGACAATTGAGTCAAGCAAAATTGATCTCGGGGTAGAACAGAACAGTATAATCCTGGCTATAAGACAGAGTTACAGAAATCTTAAAAACCTGATAAATCAGATAGAAATTGCCCGTCAGTCGGTCAATAATGCACAATTAACTTACGACTTAAACCTTGAAAAGTATAAAAACGGGGATCTTACAGGAATGGATCTGAGCATCTATCAGAACCAGCTCTCTCAAAACAAGCTTAATTACACAAATTCCCTAATATCTTATAAACTCGAACTCCTGAATTTAAAAATTCTGACACTTTACGACTTTGAAAAGAACCAGCCGGTTATCCCGGTGAAAACATTAAAATATTAAAAATAAATCACCTATGAAAAAATGTTTATTTATAATATCAGCTGTTGCTTTTGTGGCTATCAGCTGCAAGAACAATAACCAGAATCTTAATGCTGATGTTGAAATTCCGGTTTCCGTACAGGATGCCACTCTAAAGTCCATTGAAGAATATGTCAGTACATCGGGAACAGCTTTTCCGATAGGTGAGATCCTGATGAAATCAGAAATTACAGCCAACTATTTTCTTGAAAAAAATCCACGCACCGGGAAAATATGGCAGCTAAATGATAAGGTAAAAACCGGTGACCTGATAGCAAGACTGGAAGATCAGCAATATATCAATGACATTAAGCTGGAAACCACTCAGCTTAATCTCGAACTCACCGAGAGCGAGCTAAAAAAACAGGAGTCATTATATGAAAAGGGAGGTGTTACCCTTTTTGATCTTAAAACAGCAGAGATCAACAAGGCGAATGCAAAATCAGCACTGGTAAGCGCAAATCTTTCAATGGCCAAGACCAGAATTACTGCTCCGATAGACGGTGTTATTGTTGAGTTACCATACTATACTCAGGGGACCAGGATTAATACAGGCTCAGACATTGCTGAAATAATGGATTACCAGATGATGTATATGAATGTACAGTTGCCAGAGAAGTATGTTTCTGTTATAAAACCCGATCAGCCGGTCAAGCTCACAAATTACACTATTCCAAAAGACACTTTAATTGGAAATGTAACCCAGCTGTCACCTGCAATAAATGCCGATACAAGAACTTTCCCCGGGACAATACTGATACATAATCCAAAATTTCAAATACTGCCAGGGATGTTCGTGAAGGCTGATATTGTGATAAACCATAAAGACTCGGTTATTGTAATCCCTAAGAGTATAATTCTGGCACGGCAGAGAGGCAAAACCATTTTCGTTATTGATCGGGTGGGAACAGCTTCTGAAAGAATAATCCGCACCGGTCTTGAAAATCTGACTAATGTTGAAGTAACTGGAGGTTTGTCAAAAAATGACCGCTTCGTAACAGTTGGTTTTGAAACACTGAGCAACAGGTCAAAGGTTAAAATAATTAAATAATAATCATGAACAGGATTGCCCAATTTGCTGTAAAATACCCTGTTACAGTTTCTATGCTTGTACTCGGCATAGTTCTCCTTGGGGTAATATCTCTTGGGAAACTGGGAACTGATCTCTTCCCTAACCTGAATAATCCGAAGATATATATCGCACTCACTGCCGGGGAAAAACCCCCTGAGGAAATCGAAAAGAACTATGTTGAACAGATTGAATCACTTTGCATGCGGCAGAGTGATGTCATCAATGTATCATCTGAATCCCAGGTAGGATCAGCAGAAATAACAGTCGAATATAGCTGGAACAAAGATATGGACGAAGCCTTTCTTGATTTACAGAAGGCATTAAGCTCGTTCAGCCAGAATTCAGACCTCACTGAATTTGATATTTCCCAATATGATCCCAATGCTTCACCCGTAATGATTGTTGGATTGAAAAACAAGGCAATTACCGACATGGATGAATTGAGGAAAGTTGCAGAAAACTATATCAGGAACGAACTTATCAGAATTGAAGGCATAGCTGATGTGAAACTTACCGGACAGGAAGAGAGCCAGGTTGTTATTGAAACTAATAAATATATACTTGAATCCTTTGGGCTGACCTCAGATGTTATTGCTGCACAGATCGCAAATTATAACAAGAATGTTTCGGGAGGTTCTATTGTTGATCTGGGTCTCAAATATGTAGTCAAAGGTGTAAGTGTCATGAGCAATTTAACCGATCTTGAGAATATAGTAGTCGGTTTTAAACAGGCTTCCACGCAGACAGTAGCAACAACAGCAACAACAGCAACAGCAACAACAACAAGCACAACTGCTACTTCTTCAATAGATAAAGTCCCTGTATATCTTCGCGATGTTGCGACTATAAAATATGAAAACAAAGATCCTCAGAATATCATAACACTTAATGGCGAACGCTGTATAGGATTGTCTATTTACAAAGAACCCAAATTTAACACAGTTGAAGCAGTTAAGAACCTTAACAAAGCTTTGGGCAATCTTGCAAAAGCCCTTCCGGGATATGAATTCATAGTTGTAAAGGATCAGGGAAAATACATTGACAATGCGATCAAAGAGGTAAAGAATTCGGGGCTTATCGGCATTTTCCTAGCAATGATTGTTTTGTATGTTTTCCTTCGAAGGATAGGTACTACGATGGTAGTAAGTGTTGCCATTCCTATTTCCATAATAGCAACCTTCAACCTTATGTATTTTAATCACCTGACATTAAATATAATGACTCTGGGTGGACTTGCACTCGGGGCAGGCAGGCTGGTTGATGATGCAATTGTCGTCCTCGAAAATATTACCAGGAACAGAGATGAAGGAATGTCATTGCGCGAGGCAGCAATTGTTGGTACAGGGCAGGTCGGAGGAGCCATCACGGCTTCAACAATAACGACTATCGTTGTCTTCCTGCCAATTGTTTATCTCAGGGGAGCTTCCGGTGAAATGTTCAAGGACCAGGCGTGGACTGTAGCTTTTGCACTAATCTCATCTTTATTTGTTGCAATGCTCGTTATACCAATGCTGGTAAGTACCCTTTTTGGTGAAAAGAGAGGCCGGAATGTTCAGCTCAGCAGCCCGATGCAATTCAGATGGTATCCAAAATTTCTTTCAAAAGTCATTGAAAAAAGAATGATTGTAATCATCCTTTCCATCCTGTTTATGGGATTAACGGTGCTTCTCATACCAAAACTTGGAAGTGAATATATGCCAAAATCAGCTTCATCTGAATTTACAATAGGATTGAAACTTCCGGAAGGGACAAATCTTCAACGTACTCAAAACACAATCAAAGAAATTGAAGGAACTGTCAATGAACTTCTGGGTAACAAAATAAGTATGATTTACAGCCAGGCAGGCGGGGACATAAATACAACAACTACCCAGTCGGCAACTTCCACAAATGAGAATGTTGCAAATATTAAAATTTTCCTGAAAAATGAATATGCAACTGCAACAGAAGATGCTATAAGGACTGTTGAAAAATATCTTAAGACTATTCCTGATCTTGACGTTAGCTTTTCCCAGGAAGAATCAGAATTGCAGACAACTTTGGGAACCAGCGAAGCTCCATTTGTAGTTGAAGTAAAAGGGAAAGACTATCCTGAGATCGAAAAGATAATAAATGAATCAAAAAAAGTCCTTCAGAATAACACTGGTCTGTATAATATTACAACTTCACTTGATGAAGGGACTCCCGAAATAGAAGTGGCAGTTGACAGGTTTAAGACCAGTTATTATAATGTTTCCGTGACCAGTGTAATCAGCCAGATCCAAAGTTATCTCTCAGGGGCTTCTGCTGGCACTATGGAAAAGGAGGGAGAAGAGAAGGACATTGTCATAAAGCTTGGAGATCTGTCACTTCATCAGCTTGAAGATCTGCTGATTACTGCGGGAACGGTAAAAGTGCCATTGAGTTCGTTAGCCTCTATAAATAAAGTTATATCTCCCAGAGAAATTACCAGGCGTGATCAGAGCCGGACCAGCTATGTATATGCCATGGTAAATAAATCCAGACCTCTCGATAAAGTTGTAAAGGATGCCAGTGAATTGTTGAAATCAGTTCCATTACCCGCCAACTACAGGATTCAAATTACTGGTGAGGAACTGATGAGAAAAGAATCAATGTCTAATCTGACATTTGCTCTGATTCTGTCAATTATTCTGGTATTTATGGTACTCGCGGCTGAATTTGAATCAATAATTCAACCTTTTGTTATTCTATTAACAATACCTCTTGCTGCAGTCGGTACCATTCTGACATTTTTCGTGCTGGGAAAAAGTCTCAATATGATGGCATATATAGGCATCATAATGCTTGGAGGAATTGCAGTCAGCAACGCAATTATTCTTATTGACCGCATTAACCAGCTGCGTCAGACCGGATTGAACAAAAAAGACTCCATAATTACAGCAGGATCACAGAGAATCAGACCTATTTTAATGACAAGTCTCACAACAATATTTGCGCTTCTTCCACTTACAATCGGTATCGGAGAAAGCGCATCGCTCAGATCTCCGATGGCACTTGCAGTGATTGGCGGACTGGTTACATCAACTATTCTCACCCTGATAGTGATACCCTGTGTATATTGGGTTTTTGATTCCTTCAGTGAAATGATCACAAGGAAAAAGCAAGTGAATTAATAGTTTTTATATGATGCATAAGACCGATTAATAAGATGAATTTCATTATAAAGAGAAAGGTACTTATTTGTATGTTCTTCATCGGGCTTACATTGCTTGGTTATGTTTCATATAAGAGATTACCGATAGAACTTTTCCCCAATTCACAGCTTCCGACTCTCATTGTTCAGGTAACCACATCTCTTGAGCTGGATCCGAATTATATTGAAAGCAAGGCGGTAATTCCGCTTGAAGGTGCCATTGGTACTCTAGAAAGTATTGAAAAGATTGAATCAAACATTACCTCCCGTTCCGGGACGATAATCCTTTATTACAATCAGAATGCTAACATGAAATATGCCAACCTGAAGCTACAGGAAAAGATAAATGTGGTGAAGACAACTTTGCCGACTGTATTCAAAATCACCGTTGTAAAAATTGATCTCACACAGATTACAAGCCAGTTCATGGAATTACAGATCAGAGGTGAAGGAGGAGTAGACAGGATCCGTAATGTAACTGATGAGGAAATAACTCCTGAACTTCAGAATATTACCGGTATAGCAGGTGTACAGATTTATGGAGGTCAGCAAAAATCCATTGAAGTCAGGTTAAATGAAAAAGCCTGCAAAGCCTACGGGATAACGATGGCACAGGTCACGAACCTGCTGAACAACAATGGCAAGGATAAGACTTTTGTCGGATCGGTGAAAGAGGGAACCAATAAATTCTTTGTAAATGTGACGTCTGAATATACTGATGTTAAAGACATAGGAAATATTATTGTAAAACCAAACGGATCTGTGGCCCTGAAAGATATCGCCGAAATTATTTTTGGAGTCAAAGAGCAAACTTCATATAGCCGGGTCAACGGGCTGGACGCAGTGACAATAGCGCTGGTAAACGATAATCAGGTTAACCTCATCGATCTTTCACACAAAACACTTGCCGTGATTAAGACACTGAATGAAAATCTGAAATCCGAAGGTGTTGAAATAGTTGTTCAGAACAACAATGCCGAAATTATGGAGAACAACTTAAACCAGATTATACATCTGGGAGTAATCGGAGGATTACTTGCAGTACTTATACTATGGTTCTTTTTACGTAATATCCGTCTGGTTTTTATAATTGCACTTTCAATTCCTATTTCGGTTTATGCAGCTTTTAACTTTTTCTATGCATATAATATCTCAATAAACAGTCTGACACTTGTCGGTATGGCTCTTGCCATTGGTATGCTTGTGGATAATTCGGTGGTTGTCCTGGAGAATATTTATCGGCTTGTCAGCCAGGGAGTTGATATCAATACAGCCGTTAAGCAGGGAACCAGTGAGGTATGGAGATCAATCTTCGCCGCAACTCTTACAACTATAACCGTTTTCCTGCCCTTTCTTTTCTCAGACAACTTCATGATCAAAATTATCGGCAAGAATATAGGTGTTTCAATTGTCTCAACGCTAATCATTTCACTGTCCGTTGCCCTTCTTTTTATCCCGATGGCAGCGCATTTTATTCTTAAATTGGTGAAGGCATCGGATTTGGAAATCTTTAAAAAGCTTTCAATACATAACCGGCTTATTCAGGGGTATTATCTCACCCTCAAAGCCAGTATGAGAAACCCGGCAGGTACTATAATAGGCACACTCGTTGTGTTCTTTGCTGCACTTCTTATCAGTCTGAGCCTGAGTGTTTCCTCGACAAAAGAAGTTGAGACTTCAAGTTTCAGACTTTCAGTTACAATGCCTTCCGGATCGACACTTGAAAAAACAGATCTCTTTGTCACTGAAATTGAACATGCCCTTAGTGGAATTCCGGAAAAAGGAGACATTGTGAGCCGGGTCGAGGAAGCGGATGCAACGATGACAATAAATCTTACTGAAGATTGGGATAAGACAAGTAAAAAATCTCTTCCGGAAATCAAAAATGATATCCTTGAAAAAGTCAGAAACCTGAAAACGGGAGAAATCACCATGAATGAGATTTCTTCCGGTGGTGGTTATACCGGAACCGCCGGTGGAGCCGGAGCGGTAAATCCCGGCGCTAACTTTATGAATCTTCTGGGCATTGGTACAACAACAGAAAGTGTCATCATAAAAGGGCAGAATTTCAATCAGATGAAAAACATTTCGGATGATATTAAGGCAGCCATTCAGAATCTGTCAACAATCAGCAGCGTAAATGTTAATGTTCAGGACAATACCCCTGAAGTGCATTTGAAGTTTGATATGGATTATATCGGACGTAATAATTTCACTCTGGATAATATCTCTTCAGCACTTTCTACCTTTGGGAAAGAATATTCTTCAGGTGCAACTTTTTTACAGGGGACCGAAACATATGATATAACCCTGAAATATGCTGATGAATCAGGGCAGGTAAAGGTGAACACTGACAAAACAATTGATGATCTCAAAAACCTCGAGATTACAGGGACGAATTCCAATTTAATGGAGGTACAGGAGCTATCAGATATTGTATTTTCGTCTGGTATGGGAAATATCCATAGGGAAAACCGGGAGAAAAAGATTACAGTTACATATAGTTTCAATTCAGATATAACCGGCTCAAAAGATTTGCTGGAAGGGGCAAGAGCAGAAATCGAATCAATAGTTTCAGGCATCAATATACCTTCAGGAATAGCTGTCGAAGTAGTTCATGAAGAGGATCCGTTGAAAGATTTCTATTGGCTTATCGGGATGGCATTTCTTCTTATTTATATGATCCTTGCATCGGTTTTTGAATCATTTTCAACCCCCGTGGTTCTGATGTTCAGCATACCGCTTGCAGCTTTAGGATCGCTTATTGCACTTATTCTTACAAACAATTCTCTCCTTAACGCCAATACACTTATAGGATTCCTTATACTTCTGGGTGTGGTTGTAAACAATGGAATTCTCCTTATCGATTATACTAATATTCTAAGAAAAAGAGGTTATAGAAGATCACGAGCTTTGATGACTGCCGGCATTGCCCGGGTAAGGCCTATTCTGATCACTGCTTCGACAACTGTAATCGCCCTTTTCCCACTGGCTATGGGAAAATCAGAATTCGTCGCTTCCATCGGAGCTGCTTTTGCAATTACTGTCATAGGAGGACTGACACTGAGTACAATGCTTACACTCATATTTATCCCGACCTTTTATTCAGGACTGGAAAATTCTCTTCAGTGGATCTATTCACTAAACTGGAAAATAAAGATTATTCAATTAACAATATTTGCCGGCCTTGTAGTTTTAATATATAGTTTTATTGATCAATTCCTCTGGAAACTGATAACAACGATACTCGGTTTAATCCTTGTACCTGCAGGTACCTGGTTCTTTATCAGCACTCTCCGGAAGGCAAGAGAGACGGTGATTTCTCCTGATGAACCAGTAAATATTTATATCCAGAGTCTTGTTAAAATATATGACCGTGAAAACCCTCTTCTGAGAGAATGGAATGGTGGCGCCAAAATCAGGGAAAGGCTGGGTCTTACAAAAAAATACACATCATGGAAAGATCTGAACCATATGGGCTGGCAGCTTCCACTGATAGGGTTTTTCATATACTTTACATATTTTTATCTTAAAAGCGGTTTCTGGATTTTTGTATTCAGCATATGTATCTGGTTTTCTCTTCTTGGCATCTGGCTCCCTTTCAATAAATTACTGACCAATTTTATATCGTCAGGCAAGAGGAAAATGTATTTAAGGATTATTAAAGCTCTTGATACTCTTTTATTCTGGTTTATACCACTTGCCAATATTTATCTATTTCAGATAAGATGGCATAATATAGCAATTGTACTTATACTCGGATTCATCTGGTTGTCCGGCCTTATAGTATATAAATCAGGAATTAAAATGAGCAAGGAGAATATAAATATCTATCGTCTCGAAGGCAGATTTAAGATTATCCGAAAAAATTTCTATAAGATTGTCGCCTTAATACCACTAATAGGCAGAAAGAAAAAACCCTTCAAAGCTTTAAGTTGTGTTTCATTAAATATCGGCAGCGGAATGTTTGGACTTCTGGGTCCTAATGGCGCCGGGAAAACAACACTTATGAGAATAATATGTGGAATACTTGAACAAAGCTATGGCAAGGTCTGGATAAATGGAATGGACACCCAAAAAAAGAGAGAAGAGCTTCAGGGACTTATCGGATATCTTCCCCAGGAGTTTGGTAGTTATGAGAATATGACGGCACATGAATATCTTAACTACCAGGCCATGCTAAAGAACATTGTTGATGTACATACAAGGGAAGAAAGAGTCACATATGTACTTAAAGCTGTCCATCTGGAAGACAGGAGACATGAAAAAATAAGCTCCTACTCAGGCGGGATGAAACAAAGAATGGGAATAGCGCAGATCCTGCTTCACCTGCCCCGGATCCTGGTTGTTGATGAACCAACAGCAGGTCTCGATCCAAGAGAAAGAATCAGGTTCAGAAATCTTCTGGTAGAGCTTAGCCGCGACAGGGTGGTTATTTTCTCTACTCATATTATTGAAGATGTTTCCAGCTCCTGTAACAAAGTTGCGGTTCTTAATAAAGGACTATTAATATATCTGGGTAAACCTATTGAAATGACAAAAGAAGCTGAAGGACACGTATGGCAATTCAATCTTCCAGCATATGACTTTGATAGTTTTATTAATAGTCATCTTGTTGTACATCACATGTCTGAAGGAGAAAAGGTCAGAGTAAGATGTATTTCTGACGATAAACCCCATCAGGATGCCATCAGTGTAACTCCAAATCTGGAAGATGCCTATCTGTGGCTTCTCCGGAAGAAAGTCAAAATAACTTCTTAGAACAGACAGTTTTATATCAAAATAATGAAAAGTAAAAGATTATATAACAATTACATCCTGATATATAAGATGATCATATATAATTTGAGGATCATATTTGCAAACAGGTTCATCTGGTTCCTTGCCGGATCGATCTTGTTTTACATTGGTCTTTCAGTAATTTACGTGTTTTCGAATGATGTTTCAAAAATGGAAGATCTGTATGGAATCTTTCTTTTCTCAGGGATCCTTCTCGTTTTCTATCCTTCGGTTTTTGGGGTTCAGAATGATCAGGACGCCCGGACAATTGAAATATTATTCGGAATCCCCAACTACAGGTACAAAGTCTGGCTGGTAAGAATTGTTCTGATATTCATTATTGCATTTCTCATAATGTTTGTATTCACAATATTGTCTTCATATTTTATTGTCAAATTCCGTATTGCCAACATGACATCACAGGTTATGCTGCCTGTAATTTTTCTTGGAGCGATGGCATTTATGCTTTCCACTGTTATCAGAAATGGAAATGGCACAGCTGTTGTTATGATAGTATTCGGAATGATATTCCTCATTCTGAGTGATCCGTTGAGCAAGAGCCAGTGGAACGTCTTCCTGAATCCGTTCGACATGCCGCGTGATGTAAATGAGACAACATGGGCAATTATTACGTTTAAGAACCGCATAATCCTGATTACAGGATCGATACTTTTTTTACTTGTGGCTCTTTACAACCTTCAGAAGAGGGAGAAGTTTATGTAGTCTCATATTTGCCTCCCAACCAAGCTAAGTCCGTCTATTCGAATGGATTCTCCTTTCTGAAATCCGGTCTGTAGTTCAGATTGCTTTCTCTATCCTGAACCCATCCATTTCTGAAACCAAGAGCNNCTGTAGGATGGTATTGAGACATGAGTGAAAGATGAATACCCGGGGATAATTCTTCAGCAATTGAAACCAAAACATTTTTACTTTCTTCATCATGACCCGGTAATACAAGATGCCTGATAAGCAATCCGTTTTCTGCCCTGCCATTTTCATCCATTAAAAGGGTTGATCCTTTTTGATAGTACATCTCCTTAATTGATTTCAAAGCTGTT
>PLML01000083.1 GCA_003141525.1 Bacteroidales bacterium | reverse complement strand
TTATTCAATGACCTATAGAGAAGCAATTCATCTAAAAGCAAAACAATCTTCGACATTTGAGGAAGGCGGAATTGAGTATAAAGTATTTGTAACGCCTGAAAACTATGATGACCTTATGATTTATCTTAGAGATATACGTGGATTTTATAGTATATTGACTGATAATGTTGCAAAAAGGTATTCAAAAAATGGCCAGTTCATTTTGCGTGGATTATGCTATAAAAATAAAGAAGCCAATATTTTACATATGCCAGTTGAAATATTTGGCATGTGAAGATTCTCTTCTCAACGAAGCGAAGATAGGCCCCGCAAGTAAACAGGTGAGGATTTGGTTTAAAATAAATTTTACTATATCACCAGAGCTATGTAAATCAGCTTCGAATTAACCTAATCAATTAGTATTAGTACCGCGGCAGGTTAGCAAGTACCCTGCTGACAAACCCTGGAGAAACCCGGGGGTTTTGCTTAATATTAGCGGCCTCCCCTTATTAAGAGTCTCGCTGCGCCGTGAAATCAAGTGAAAACAATGTAATGCCGCCGGATCAAAGTTCGAAAGAAGAGGTAATAATTATTAATATTAATAACAAAGCCCCCGATGTGCTTATGACCAGGGGCTTCATTGCCACTTTAGATGTTTCTGATTTCATCATTAGTGTCAAAACAAAGATCGGCAATCTTACAGGTTAAGGCAAGTAATTACGAGTATTTATGTCAATGAATTCAGCCATTTGGTCAAATTCATTATCATATTAAAAGAAATGCAAATGATGACACAGATATTCTGAATAATAGTACATTTATATGCAAATGACCAGCGTGTACATGAAATTAGAAATGAGCTGCCTCTGAAACCTGGTAATTCAATAAAACAAATATTAATAGTGTAAGCTATTGTTCATGCACTTAAATGCACTTAAACTCATTTAATCAGTAACATTTTTTTATGAAACGCAACTTTGTATTAATTATTTGGAGTTTATTTTTATTAAACCTCCTTTTTTTACAAACTGATTATTCAAAATATGTTGATCCGTTTATAGGTGCGAAATTGATCCCGATTACTCCCGTTGAAAATCTTTCCCGGTTGCAGATCGATTCCCATAATCCCCGACACTTTGCGGATACTCTTGGTAACCCTGTGCTCCTGATAGGAGATTCACCACAGAACCTGCCGCAGAAACTGACCATTGCCCGGATGAGGACATACTTTGCCGACTGCCAGAGCAAAGGGATCAATTTGTGCTGGGTTTGCATTGACGGCCAGCCAACAGATAAGGCTGTAGACATGGCACCAATTGACAAAAAAGGTAACCCGGAATTTATTGCCGGCGGCATTCCTGGCAACTGGGACGTTAGCCGTGTTAATCCCGTGTACTTTTCGCAAACTATCGACAGCATACTGATCCTGGCGGAAAATTATGGAATTTATATCAATCTGATGCCGATGAGCCAGTGCTATTGGTCATCAGCTAACATAAGCGCCAATAACCCCCAGAAATGCTTTAATTATGGCGTGTGGCTGGGGAATCGGTATAAGAAACAGAGAAATATATTATGGATTTTCGGTAACGACAACCTTGATTCTTCCCGACAATGTCCGATTGCTCGTGGGATCCTGAGCACAGGAGATAATCATTTAATGTCTATCCATGTTTATAATCCCAAGATATGGGGCCCGGATCCAAATGATGATGCCCGGGGAGAGTCCGGCAATTTTTTTAAGCATTTGCCCAACTCGACCATGGGCTGGGTAACATATAACAATCTATATTCAGATATGCAGGTTTTTAATCAGACCCACTTTATCTATCATGAATATATGAAAACGGATATCATGCCGATTTTAATGACCGAAGGACCGTACCAGAAGCTCAGCGATTACAACTGGCAGGTGGCCACCAATCAGGTGGAAAGGGGTTTGAACTACAGGGTAGCTTTGGGCGGAGGTTTCGGCGGCGCCTATACGTATGGGTGCGACTGGTTGCAGAAAGCTACAACTCCCTGGGACAAATACCTGAACCGAGGCGCCCGGCCACATATTAAGTTTTTTAGTGATCTTTTCAAAAAACGCCCCTGGTGGGACCTGAAGCCGGACTGGACCCGGACATTTCTGACCGCGACCACGCTTAGCGGAGGGTCGGAAATAGAAAATGATAATTATACAATGGCAGCGTACGATACAGTCAACGGAAAATTCGGGATAGTGTATTGTACAGCGATCCAAACGGTAACCATAGACCTCTCAAAGATGTCGGAACCGGTCAATGTTCACTGGTACGACCCTACCACAGGGAACTATATCAACATTAGCGGATCTCCTTTCACCAACATTGGTTCGCATCAGTTCACCACGCCAGCAATATCTCATACTGAGATCAATACGGATGATTCAGTAGAGACTTCGAACGATTGGGTGCTTGTGGTTGAAGTGTCAAAAGTGGCTTATCTGAAATAACATCTGCTACATTGAATGGATCATTTCCAGCATTTTGCCTATCAGGGTTTTTTCAGCTCCCGGCATTAGTCTCGTCACTTTTACCTCATATCCCCCCTCAGTAAATGCTTTGTCAGTGCATATATAGCCGCTCGATCCATTGCAATGTGTAATAACAACGGTTCCGGTATAGGGTGATTGATTTTTAACTTCCATACCTAGCTCAGTCATTAATTCTCCTGAAATTCCAGCCAGCACCAGGTCACCTACTTTTAGCATATTAAGCCTTATCTAACATCCGGGCCACTTTCATAAGATTTTTGCGGGAATTGATCTTTGCAAGCTTTTTTACCAGGGAAAGTCATCATTGCACTGATTGATTCAAGAGATTTTACAGGGATTGTTTCTATTTGAGCAAGTATCTTCCAGGCTTCTTTTCCTACATGGTAACCTACTGCTTCAATTTCATTAAAATCGTTTCCAGGACCATAGATTGGATTAATGTCTGCCGAAGCTCCTGAGGTGATACCAACGATAGCTTTATTACCTTCAAGCTTTCTGATATACCTTGCAGCTGCGCCCGGCCAGTCACCGGTTATCTGATAATTTTCCTGCCCGCTGGCAGTGCCATGGCATGGCCAGTTTATTAAAACTGCCATAGTTTTGTTGTTCATATCTTCAAATTTGATTATATCCAATTCATGGTCGCAAGGGCCATCCGGATTTCTTCCCAGCCATATTCCACCATCTGCAAATTCGGCCCTGCGGCTGATATTCATGTTGCATAGGCCTTTCCCAATTCCCATGCAAAAAGGAACAGGATTTTCAGATGCCTTAATTGCAAGAGATGTAAGCTTCTCTTTAAGTATTCCGATATACTCTTCATTCGCGGCAGACAAGCTGTCTTCATAGGTACTGATGGCTGGTCCGCCGTGATTATGAACAGCAGTGATCATTATGTTTTCAACAGGAATACCAGCCCCTATCGCTTTATAGGTGACATTCGAATACCAGGAGTTTTCAGGTTCGTTAAAAGGATTCAGATAGCCGAGGAGAATCCCATTGTCGGCATAAGCCTGTATATATTTCGAATAGTACGTGGCAAGTGTAGCATAAAATTCAGGTTTTTCATAATAATTAAGAATTACAAGCATCAATGAACTGACTGGCTGCAGTTTCAATTTCTGCATTCGTCGAATTGATGTTTATTCCCCATCCGGCACCTAAACCGCCATCGACTACTCCTATGCTGATATTCATTGAACGACTAAGAATATCATCGGTTTTGGGATACGAACCTTTCTTATGTGGCTGTCCTACCTTTTTAAGATGATTCAAAACATGTTCCATATTTGCATAGACATGCCATCCACTCTGATCTACTGTCTTCGACCCAAGTGCCCTGGTTACTTTTGCAGCTTGCTCTTTTGTATCGAAAATTACTGTGCAAAGAGTTGCGCAGTCTGCCTGAGGATCATTGAGAATTCTGAACTGAAATCCTGCAGCCGAGGAAATCAGATTTTTAAATTTGTCTCTTTTTTCATGAAGGGTGGCTACAATTTTATCGATCTTACGTAATTGTGCAAGACCAACTGCAGCAGTGATTTCATTCATCCTGAAGTTCAATCCCAATACATTGCGTGAGCCAACTTCAACACCGAAACGTAATGGTTTATGTCCCTGATCGTGTACAGCAAATGCAATTTCATAAAGCGCCTGATCATTAGTAACAATCAATCCTCCATCGCCGCTATTAATCGTCTTAAAGATATTCAGAGAGAAAGCGCCAATGTCGCCAATGGTTCCGACTTTTTTCCCATTGTATGAAGCTCCGGCAGCCTGGCAGCAATCTTCCAGCACAAGTAAATTATGTTTACGTGCAATTGCCATTATCCTGTCCATATCACATGGATTACCCAGCATATGTACTGGCATAATCGCCTTTGTGCGTGGAGTAATTCTATATTCAATATCCTCTGGATCGAGTGTAAGACTTTCGTCTATCTCAGCCAGTACGGGAACTAAACCAACGAAAATAACCGAAGAATAACTGGCGACAAATGTATAGGCCGGAACAATTATTTCATCTCCAGGATTTAAGCCTAAAGCTAATAATGAGGCTACCAAAGATGACGTTCCGGATGAAGTGGCTAAAGCAAAGTTTATGTCACAATATCTGGCAAATTCTTTTTCAAGATCAAACACTTTATGAAGAAATTTTTGATCATTTTCGTTTCCATAACGAAAAAGATAACCAGCATGTAAAACCTCCATTGCGGCTTCTATTTCTTCTTTCCCAAACCAATAAGCACCTGGACCTGGCATAATAACCTCCTCTTTTAATTATTAATCTTTATTTGGTAAATCTTTTATAATATTATTTTTCATTATAAAATTACAAATAAATCGTTAGGACTTAGGCAACTGAATAATCTTTTGTGGAATAAGAAGTTGAATGACAACATCTATTAATATCAGTATGAACATCTGATCTCCACAGAGGCATGGATATTGAAGTTTCTTTCTTTAGATGGAAAAATCAGTGATCATATTTTGCCTGGCCGGAATAAACTGACCATCAAAAACCGGAGTTAAATAATGGAATGAATTAAGAATTAATCCGTAAACAAAACATTTCTATTACCAAATATTCTACAGGATAAGCATCTTTCAGATTTTGTCCAGAATTACAATTTATCTTTACACAATTAAAAATTAACAATGAAGATCCTTATAATTGAAGATGAGAAAGAGCTTGTCGGAGTTATAAAAAAATTCCTTGAGCCGGAAGGATTTTTGTGTGAATCAGCTTGCTCATTTTTTGAAGCAGAAGATTCTCTATCCTCCTACAATTATGACATTATCATTCTCGATCTTACTCTGCCTGGTGGGAATGGGCTTGACCTGATTAAGCTTATAAAGAAAACGAATAGAAAAGCCGGCTTGCTTATCGTGTCTGCAAAGAATTCCCTTGATGACAAGATCAGGGGACTTGATATGGGAGCAGATGATTATATTACCAAACCTTTTCATCTTGCAGAACTTAATTCTCGTATTAAATCACTTGCGCGAAGGCGACATTTTGACGGATCAAATGAATTAATATTCAACGAGATAAAAATAAATACAGATTCAAATGAGGTGTTTATTAGCGGAAATGTACTTGACCTGACAAAGAAAGAATTCGAAATTTTACTTTATTTCATAGTAAACCGAAACAAAGTTATTACACGTGAATCAATTGCTGAACATGTCTGGGGAGACAATATCTCTTATGCTGATAATTTTGACTTCATATATAGCCATATAAGGAATATCAGAAGAAAAATTAAGCTTAATAATGGCAGGAACTATATACACAACATGTACGGATTAGGTTATAAATTTTCTGAAAGATGAGGCTCCTTCAAAAGACAAACAGAGCTTATTTCCTTATTTCAGGAACAGCTTTTGCTGTTGCCGGAGTTGTATTCTATTTTGTCATCAGCTTTTTTTTCAAAGAACAGCTTAATGAAAAGCTATTTCATGACATAAAAAATATAACAAAATCCATTAAAAAAAATGGCCATTTACCAACTTATTATCCATTTATCGAAATAAGAGAAGTCCCTGCACAATCAGAACGATCATTTAAAATCATTGATACTCTTATTTTTAATGAATTTGTACAAAGAGAAATCCTATTTCGGCAAATAAGTCTGATACGCGTCATTAATGGAAAAGAATACTTCATTGCAGCCAGGGATACTCTGATTGAAGAAGATGAATTACTTGAAGTTATTGCAATAGTAACAGGTTCGGTTTTTATACTTCTTCTTATCGGTCTTTATTTCATCAACCGGAAACTATCATTGAAGATCTGGCAGCCGTTCTATAATACGTTGGACGAACTTAAAGAATTTTCTTATGATAAGCCAGGATTCAAGCTCTCATCCAACAGTCAGCTTTATGAATTCATGGAACTCAATAAAACGCTTGAAAAGCTTACTCAGAAAGTAATTTCCGACTATCAGTCACTAAAAAGGTTTACTGAAGATGCCTCACATGAAATTCAGACTCCTCTTGCAGTCATTCAATCAAAACTCGAGACACTTATGCAGTATCCCGGATTAAAAAAAGAACAGGCAGAACTTATCAATTCAGCTTATGTTTTCACTCTTCGGATCTCGAAACTTACAAAGACTTTATTACTGCTGACTAAAATAGCAAATGACCAATTCCCGGAAAAAAGGGCAATAAACCTCTCTGAGCTTCTCGATGATAAAATAAAAATGTTTGAAGATCATATTTTAGAAAAATCCCTGACCTTAAATAAAGAGGTTAAACCGGATTGCACTCTTGAGACCAATTTTTTTCTGACTGAATCACTGATAATAAATCTAATCGGCAATGCAGTAAAGCACAATATCATTGGCGGTATGATTAATATAAAATTAGATAAAAATCATTTCGAAATATCAAATAGTGGCGAACCGTTGCCTGTAAGTGCCTCCAAACTCTTTGACAGATTTTGTAAAGCCGACAAGTCATCAGATTCACCCGGGCTTGGTCTAGCAATAGTCAGGGAAATCTGCAGGCTTAATAAATGGGAGATTAATTATATATATGAAGATAATCTGCACAAAGTTGTAGTAAATTTCTAAATCCAAAATCTGTACAGATTCGACCAGTATATTTATGAGATAAAAACTAAAAAATTAAACAAATGAAAAACTTTGTTATTCTGATCATTGCCTTATCAATGATCTCTGTTTCAGCATTTAGTCAAAAGAATCCTCCTGAAATTGTTAAAAGGGAGTTTACTAAAAAATACGCTTCTGCTCAATCAATAAAATGGAATAGTGAAGAAAAAAATGAATGGGAAGCTGAATTCACAATGGATGGCAAAAAGATGTCTGCATCCTATGACAATTCAGGAAAATGGATTGAATCAGAAACTAAAATTATGGAAAAAGACCTTCCTGCTTCAGTGGTAAGTACTTTGAATAAAGATTTTCAGGGTTATAAAAAAGGCCAAGTCGAAATATTTGAGAATCCTGAAATAAAAGGATTTGAATTAGGATTGAAAAAAGGAGAAACTTCAATCGAGGTTATTATTGACAATAGCGGAAAGATTATCAAAAAGACTGATGCAAATAAAGAAGATGAAAAAGCAGAAAAAGTTAAAAAGTAGTTATCAGGTATTCTGGTTGTCATCTTTATGTTTAAGCATAATCTATCCATTAAAGTGAAATCTTGAATTGGGGGATAAAATATAATTGACTTTGTGTTTTTTGGAGTATATTTTTGAAAACAATTTTCCAGTAGGATTGTTAAGGTTATAGCTAGATATATGTCATTATAACCCTGAAGAATATTGGATTTTTTAAATTGATGTATATAATATTCGACTTACTCATTAAAATAAAATCAAAAACAATGAAAAAAACAATTATCATCATGGCAGGTATTTTCCTGTCTTTGCTTGGTCTAAATGGCCAGAATTATAATATTGCTCAGCGAATACATCTTGAAGGAGATGGCGGCTGGGATTATCTTAATGCCGATGATGCTACCGGCATGCTGTATGTTTCTCATGGTAAAATGGTGCATGTAGTGGATATGAAGACCGGTAAAAATATCGCAACAATCACTGATGTAAATGGTGTCCATGGTATCGCTATCGCTCTCGAATTCAATAAAGGATTCATAAGCAATGGACCTGACAGCAATGTGACAGTATTCAACACGAAAGATTTCAGTGTTATTGAAAAAGTGTCCGTAACGGGGAAGAATCCCGATGCAATTCTTTATGAACCATTTACAAAAACTATAATTACCTGGAATGGACGTTCATCTAATGCAACAGTCATAGATGCCAAAACGGATAAAGTAATTCAAACCATTGCCCTGGCAGGAAAACCGGAGGCAGCAGTAAGTGATGGCAAGGGAAAAGTGTTTGTGAATATTGAAGATAAAAGTGAAGTCAGCATGATCAATGTAAAAACCTGGAAGGTAGAACAAACATGGTCAATAAGTCCCGGTGAAGGACCAAGCGGACTTGCACTGGATAATGAGAATCATCGGCTCTTCAGTGCCACCGATAAGATGATGGTGGTATTGGACGCAGAAACCGGCAAGGTCATCACAACTCTCACTACAGGAGGTCGTGTAGACGGTGCAGGCTTTGATCCGGGTCTGAAGCGAGCATACAGTTCCTGTGGAGAAGGCGTGCTTACGGTGGTTCAGGAAGAAAATCCGAATTCATTTAAAGTGCTGGCAAATGTTCCGACACAGGCTGGAGCCAGAACTATTTCGGTAAGTGAAAAAACCCATAGGATTTATTTACCAACTGCTGAATTTGGACCTACCCCGGAAAAAACAGCGGATAATCCCAGACCGCGTCCAACATTGAAACCCGGTACATTTACCGTGCTTATAGTTGAACCAGTTAAATAATTTCACATTCCCGTATATAATTAAGTGCTGGGGTTTGTGTTTTTGTTAAAATAATAATCCATCTACCTGAGTTGATTCTCAGGTGGATGGATTATTATTTGACTTCTATTATTAACCATCTAATTTTATTTTGTATATTTCAAATATTATTTCGAAATTTGGTATCAGCAGCATTTCTTGTATAGACAGTTTACGCAAAATCAGTAAAAGAGACTTGCCATCGAACAGCGTATACTCTCAGAAAATTCAATCAGGAAATGCTGCTTCTTATATTAATGAAAAAATCTTTGAATATTTGGATACTATTTGAATTCCTAAACTTCATTAATGAGGTTCAGCAGACATAATATTTAATGCAATAAGACACATTCTTTTTAAGTTATTACTAATATTTTTAATTATGTCCGATATTGCAACAAGAGTAAAAGAAATCATTATTGATAAACTGGCAGTTGACGAATCAGAAGTAACACTGGATGCCAGTTTCAAAAATGATCTTGGTGCTGACTCTCTTAGCGCTCTTGAATTGATCATGGAGTTCGAAAAAGAATTCAACATTGGTATCCCTGAAGACCAGGCCAAAAGTATAATTTCTGTTGGTGACGCAATCAGGTTCTTTGAAGAAAATACAAACCAGACATAGATTATCCCTAACTCAACTCTACATGTAATTATATATCTTACTGTTTTCTTTAAGTCATATAAATTTCCATGACCATTTAAACCACTTTTCATTCTAAATTACGCAGTCAGCTTCAGTCTCGATTAACCAGTCATCTTTAATAAATCCTTTAACTTCTACAAAAGTACAAGCCGGTCTGATCTCTGAAAAATATTCTCCATGCGCTTTCGCCGCTTTTTCTCAATCAGGTTCCTATTAGTTTTGTTAAGTTATTGAAGCAAAGTTAGTTCAATGATCACTTTTGTTTTATTTATTGAGCGCTTCCATAATCCAGTTACTTGTCCATTTATTATAATCACCGGTTTAAATATCCCATTACTGGAAACTGCTTTTTTGTTATCACCTGATAAAAGGGAAGCACTTCTGTCTTTGTAGCTGATAAGAAACTCATCAAAGGCAGGCAATAAATGAATGGAAGTTTTATTATAAATGTCAATTGGTTATCGGGTTGCTCATAATGGCCCAGCGGTTTAGTTAGCCTGCCCTCGAAGAAGGCGGGGTTGACGTCTGCGGAGCGTCCTGACCGAATCGTAGATCCTGACTGAGTGGAACGAATTTCAGGACGAAGATGAGCGTCAGGAAGTGTCCGGGCTGGTGGAGTTTTTGTCTCCCATCAGAGTTGTCATGTCAGGATAAAGTTGTTCAGGTGACACGCAGGCGACAATACAAAAAATTATCTTCTATTATAAAATCATTGTGATAACAGCTTCAGCAGGACAGTTAACCTTAACTACTTTACCCTCCACCCATAATTGAAGTAAGTTGTCGTTATTTTTCAGATTGAGAATAACCACGGCAATTTTCCCATCAGGATTGACAAATGCTGTAGCGATAAAATCATCACTTGAAGAAGTACATGCGATCCTTTTGGCGCCAGGTTTAATAAATCTTGAAAAATGACCAAAAGTATAACGTGGCGGATTGAAAGTCACTTCTCCGGTTTTTAAATCTGCAGTAATAATATTCGATCTTAATGATAAAAGTCCGTTGCCACCGGCATGACGTGGGCCTCCGTTTTGATCGAGAAGCATATTCCAGAATGTATATCCATTGCACCAGTTATTTAGATCAATAATCATATTCCTGGCGAGATGGATTGCTGAAGACCATGATCCATCCATTCCTGCTTCAGTGTACAGAAGCTTTTTGTCCGGAAATGCATCATGTACAATACGGACATTATCAAAATGGTCACCTACATACCAATGAAATGCTGTTCCCCAAATAAATTTTGATGCTTCAGGATCTTCATAGGCCGCAGCAGCCCGCTGATACATGATCCCACGATTGTGATCCCAGATCATTATTTTGGTATCAGATAATCCGTTTTTTTTGAGAGTTGGCCCCAGATAATCACGTACAAAGTCCTTTTCTTCGTTAGCCGTGAATATGCATGATTCCCAAACCTGAGTTGCCATGGGTTCATTCTGAACTGTCAGACCCCAGATAGGTATGCCGGCCGACTGATAGGCTTTGACATACCTGACAAAGTAATCGGCCCAGCTTTGTGAATACTCCGGTTTAAGTTTTCCTCCATGCAGCATATCGTTGTTCGTTTTCATCCAGGCAGGAGGACTCCATGGAGAAGCAAATATTTTGATGTTGCCTTTAGCAACAGCCAACGCACTTTTGATAAGGGGAATACGGTACATTTCATCATGCGCAATACTAAAGCTTTTAAGGTCTTTGTCACCGGCAACATCATCATAGGTATACATTTCCTCAGAATAATCTGCACTATGAATGGTCGTACGACACAACGTGTATCCATTACCTTCAACCGGATCGAAGTTCGCTTTCAGAATCTTTTCCTGTAGTTCCTTTGACAGTTTTGCGAAAATAAATGCAGATGCATCAGTAAATGCTCCGCCAAAACCTTCGATAGTCTGGAAGGTTTTATTTACATCAATAATGATTGTCGGATAGTTTTCATCAGGCTGTTCAAGTGGCTCAAATGCTGTGAAACCCCGATTAGCCAGCAGCTGTTGCGTGGCTTGCGCAGTGATATAGATCTGTGCTTCTTTAAAATCCCTTTTTTGACCAGCAGACTGGATAATAAAGAGACATAAAAAAATTCCTGTAAAAAGTAAATGTAAAAACTTACTTTTAGACCCAATTGTTAGAATTTTCATAGTTGACATAAAAAAAGGAGTTAGTTAAGAACACCGATTTTATTTTACTTTAGAAATCTTTATAAAATCTAATCTTGAAGATATGAAACTCTTGATTTAATAATCTAAATCATTAGTGTCCACTAAAAAT
>PLML01000102.1 GCA_003141525.1 Bacteroidales bacterium | reverse complement strand
GAACCATACGCTTCCACACGGACCGAATGTTTTGGAACTCTCCTGCCTCCCGATAATGAAGTTGTACCATCGTCACCTGTAAGAGTATAGATCTTCATGATTCTATAAAAGAAAAAGGAAAAACAAAAAGTAAACTAATCTCGAATAACTACTTTATGCTTTTATATACTTTTCATTCTGGAAGTCCTGGGCAATCTCCCCGTCGAATAATCTTATTATGCGGGCGGCATGTTTTGCAATATCCTCTTCGTGGGTAACAACAATCACTGTATTTCCTTTTCTATGAATCTCATCAAGCAATCCCATTATATCGATTGATGTCTTGCTGTCGAGGTTACCAGTTGGCTCATCAGCGAGAATAATTGACGGACTATTTACAAGAGCCCTGGCAATAGCAACGCGCTGGCGTTGTCCTCCGGACAATTCATTAGGTTTATGAGTCATCCTGTCCGCCAATCCTACCTGTTCAAGGGTCTCAACTGCCACTTTTTCCCTGTCAAGTTTAGGTATTCCGGCATAGATTAAAGGCAATGTAACGTTCTCAAGTGCAGAATATCTGGGAAGAAGGTTAAATGTCTGAAAAACAAATCCAATCTCCTTGTTTCTGATTTCTGCCAGATGATCATCTTCCATTTTACTTACATCGGTACCATTAAGAATATATCTTCCGCTTGTCGGTGTATCGAGGCATCCAAGTAAGTTCATTAAAGTAGATTTCCCTGAGCCTGAGGGTCCCATTATTGCTACATATTCATTTTTCTCTATATTGATAGTGACTGACCTTAAAGCCCTTACAATCACTGATCCAACCTGATAATTCTTGACTATATCATGAATTTCAATTACTCTGTCCATAATGATTAAAATTTGAATTTCCGAAATTAGATTAAATATGTNNTCTGCCATTTCTTTTGAATAGTTTATATCATCTATTATAATAACAGTTTTGCTGTCAGAGAGCTCTGCTATCTTGTTGAAATAATTCATTACTGGTTCTTTCCGGTGATGTCCGTCAATAAAAACAAGCCCCGGCTTGGAACCAGTGGTTGAAAAGCTTTGCAGGACCTCGTCAAACGGTCCTTCCAATATCCTTATATTATCAAATTCTGTCTCAATGAAATTTTGTCTTGCTATTTCAGCTATTTCCGGGCAACCCTCTATTGTCCAGACTGTTGTATCAGCAGAGGAAGCAGCCATGTACATCGTACTTATTCCCAGGGAAGTACCTAATTCAATTATAAGTGGTTTACCGAATTCGGCGGCCATATTTGACAACAACTCGCCATATTTCCTGGGAACCGGGGAATATTTGGCTATCTCTGACACTCTTCTTAAGTTCTTCTTCAATGATCCTGACCGGAAACCAAGATCCTTAATCAATATAATTCGCTTGTCAGAGATCATTTTCTTTCTGACCTTTTCAACGGCAAAAACAATAGCAGGATCAATTTTATTCATGAAGACCCTTGACACCAGATCATAAACGAATGGACTATGTATTCCATGCCCCTTCCTATGATGTGACAGAAGAATGTATTTCAAAAATTTAACGATCCGGAAAAAAATCATTTCAGCACTGAAATTATAATTAGGACAGCTTTTCAAAAATACGTATTTTCGGATAATGAAATCCATTAACTTCAAAGGTCGCAAAGATATATTTGCCCCCCTTCCCCGCTAAAGGGGGGTTAATACTTGATTTTTAAGAATAATTTTCTTAATGTGAGGTAATTAGTCCCCCTTTATGGAGAAGTCCCGTCTGCCAGCCGGAGGACGGGACAGAGGACATTGGAATGAATATCTTTTTCTTTTATGGTTAACAAGGAATTTTTGGATACGGAAATCACCTACTTACAGGGAGTTGGCCCAAAAAGGGCAGAACTGCTTAATAAAGAATTGAGCATTTTCACATTCCGCGATCTGCTATACTATTTCCCATACAAATATATCGACAGAACCAGGTTTTATAAGATTGCTGAACTTGATCCTGACCTTCCATTTGTTCAGATAAGAGGTACAATAAAAGGATACACTACAGAGGGCCATGGCGCTGGTAAACGTTTGGTCGCTGATTTCCAGGATGATACAGGAACATTAAAGCTTGTCTGGTTCAAGGGTGGAAAATGGATCACAGGAAGCTTTAGTCCGGGAGTTGAGTTTATTGTGTTTGGGAAACCTGGCGTTTTTAACGGGATTATAAATATAATCCACCCTGAAATTGAAGCTGCCGATAAGATGGCAGAAAGGTTGAATTCAGCTCTGCAGGCACAGTACAGCACCACCGAAAAACTTAAAAACCAGTTTGTTTCATCAAAAACAATCAGTAAGCTGATTGGCAATATGTTGAAACAGATTAAGATAAGATTGCCTGAAACATTGCCGGG
Organism: Bacteroidales bacterium; assembly: GCA_003141525.1. Lineage (GTDB taxonomy): Bacteria > Bacteroidota > Bacteroidia > Bacteroidales > VadinHA17 > LD21. Next base: position 35,046 of record PLML01000102.1, on the reverse strand, counting down.
TTACCTGGTTTCGCGTTATAAACTGATGGAACTTCATGAGGCGCTTCACAAAATCCATTTCCCGGCTAGTCCTGATGAACTTGAAAAGGCAAGACACAGGCTGAAATTTGAAGAGTTGTTTTATATACAGCTTAACCTCCTCCGGTTTAAAACAAACCGAAATCTTAAATTCAAAGGTTTTGTTTTTTCAAGTGTAGGCGAAAATTTTAATAATTTCTATTTTAACAATTTACCCTTTACTCTTACCGATGCACAGAAAAGAGTAATGAAAGAGATAAGGAAAGATCTTGGTTCAGGAAAACAAATGAACCGTTTGCTTCAGGGCGATGTAGGAAGCGGGAAAACACTTGTGGCACTCATGAGTATGCTCATTGCGATAGACAATGGGTTTCAGGCGTGTATAATGGCTCCGACCGAAATTCTTGCAAACCAGCATTATCAGACTATATGCAAATTACTTGAGGGAATTGATATTAAAGTACGTTTGCTTACGGGTTCCTCAAAAAGGTCCTCGCGCAAATCAATTGCTGAATCGCTGCTCGACAGATCGCTGAATATACTGATCGGTACTCATGCTCTCCTTGAAGAAAATGTTCAATTTGCCAATCTGGGATTGGTAATTATCGATGAGCAGCACCGGTTCGGAGTTGCACAAAGAGCAAGACTTTGGCAGAAAAACCTCAATCCACCCCACATTCTTGTAATGACTGCCACTCCTATTCCAAGAACTCTGGCTATGACACTTTACGGAGATCTTGATGTATCAGTGATAGATGAACTGCCTCCGGGAAGAGTTCCAATAAAAACAATGCATTTTACTGATTCAGAAAGAAATAAGGTCTTCGGATTTATCAGGAACCAGATAGCCGAACAACGTCAGATATATATCGTATACCCTCTTATCAAGGAATCTGAAACGATGGATTATAAAGATCTTGAAGATGGATGGGATACTATTTCAAGAGTTTTCCCTGCGCCGAAATATTGCGTAAGCATTGTTCATGGAAAGATGACGCCAGCTGATAAGGAGATGTCTATGAAGCTTTTTAAGGAAGGAGTGGCTCATATCCTTATTGCAACTACAGTTATCGAGGTAGGAGTTGATATACCAAATGCAACTGTAATGGTTATTGAAAGTGCTGAACGATTTGGCCTTTCACAGTTGCACCAGTTAAGAGGACGCGTAGGCAGAGGCGCTGATCAGTCATACTGCATCCTTATGAGTTCAGATAAACTTTCAAGAGAAGCTGCAAAAAGAATTGAAGTAATGATCAGGACAAATGATGGATTTGAAATTGCGGAGACGGATCTTCAGCTCAGGGGTCCGGGCGATATTGAAGGAACACTTCAGAGCGGTATACCATTCGATCTGAAGATAGCCGACCTTGGGAAAGACGGGCAATTAATTGAATATGTAAGACATATTGCTGAAGAGATACTTAACCTTGATCCTTTACTTGAAAATACTCAGAATCTGATCTTCAGATCCGAACTTAAAAGACTTTTCAGTCAGAAACAATCATGGAGTAATATAAGCTGAAATTATGACCTTAACCGATTATTATGAAATATTAGGCCTGCAGTCAAACTCTACTATCGAAGAGATAAAGAAGGCTTACAGGAAAAAAGCACGCCTCTACCACCCTGATATCAATCCAGCACCTGATGCAAAGGACCATTTTATCAGCATAACCGAAGCCTATGATTTCTTAATTGCAAATCACGAAAAGATCAAAACTGATGATCAGGCGTACCAGCAGGCAATGGAAGACTGGAGAAAATACAGGCAGGATCGGTCACGAAAACGAGCTTCAGTATATGCCCGGTCATCCTATGGAACATTCAAAAACACAAATTTTTACAAAACCACCAGGATCTTTGATGGGACAACAATAATTTTCAGTTTTGCGGTCTCCATAATGGTACTGGGTTATACTGTTTACGGATATATCTTCAGACTGAAACACCCGATCCCCGGACTGGAAAAACCATCAGTTTTTGCTTTCATAATGCTTCTTTCTCTTGGTATGATCTTTTTTGTGGTATCATTTATTTATCTCAGAGCTTATCAGGAGACTGCCAAAAAGCGGAAAAAGAAATCTTAATCAAATGGCATGGTTTTTGATTAAATTATGCCATAACCAGCACTAAACTAAATTGGATAATTTTAATTCTACTTTATTAGTCCTCCAAATAACCGGATCATGAAAAACTATTTTCTCAAAGCCGCAATTGCAATTTCAGTTGTAATTTCTCTGACTTTTTTATCATGTAAAAAAGAATCAGATAAAACTTTACCAACAGAGCCCGTTCAAATAAATCTTAGCACAAACCAGGTTTCACTCATTGAATCAGCGAACTCGTTTTCTTTTGATATTTTCAGGAAAGTTGTTGAAAGTGCAGGAGAGTCTGAAAACATCATGATCTCTCCTCTTAGCATATCCTCTGCTCTTTCAATGACACTCAACGGGGCAAACGGAGCAACGCGCGATTCAATGTTGAAAGCTCTGAGAGTGAATGGATTAACGCCTGATATAATTAATAGATCAAATAAAGATCTTACTTCAGCGCTCCTTAAAGTTGATAGCCGGGTATTGATCTCAATAGCCAACTCAGTCTGGACTGAAAATAATTTTGTAGTAAAAAAGCCTTTTATTGATATTCTTACTCAGTTTTATGATGCTGAATCAAAGTCATTTGACATCACCGATCCCCAGGTACCTACACTTATTAATAACTGGATCGAGAGCAAGACAAACGGCTTAATAAAAAATATGGTTGACAAACTTGATCCAACTACTGTCATGCTCCTGATTGACGCAATTTATTTTAAAGGTAAGTGGAAATCTCAGTTCGATAAGGATAATACTGTCCAGGGGACATTTTATAAATCAGATGGAGTAACAGAACAGGTTCCAATGATGAAACAGACTTATGATTTTAAAATATTTAGCGGACAAGGTTTTTCTTTAGCTGAATTCCCTTACGGTCAGGGCAATTTTGTGATGGATATTATTCTTCCTGACGATAATAATGGAATTAATAATGTATTACCATTGATGAATGACAATAGTTTCAAAGGCTGGCTCGATCAGATGTATGATAGAAAGACCGATCTTTCATTTCCACAATTCAAATATGGGTATAAAAAGGAACTTAAGGATATTTTAACCAATATGGGTATGGGAATCGCATTTACCAATAATGCCGATTTTTCAAATATATCTGATATCAGAACACAGTTGAGCTTTGTCCTCCACCAGGCATTCATTGAAACTAATGAAGAAGGTACTGAAGCTGCTGCCGCCACCGTAGTTGGTATAGTTGCTACTGTAGCTCCTTCCGGTCCTTTTATCCTTAATGTTGACCATTCATTCCTTTATATCATCAGAGAGACAACAACCAATTCGATCCTTTTTATGGGCAGAGTGGTGGATCCGCTCGCAAATTAAAAGATAAATTGTAACATGATTTTTAATTACATTTAGACCAATAATTATTGACCTGAATGTTCCTGATGACCAACAATTACATATAATTCCTGCTGCAATATAGTCCATGACGAAACTAGCGAAAGAACTCACTCTATACGGTTTGATAATGGTTGCCATCGGCTCCTGTATCGGATCAGGTATCTTTATTACACCTTCACAAATTGCGGGTTTGATACCATCCCCTGTATTAATACTCGCAGTATGGGCTATTGGTGGAGTAATCACGCTGACTGGCGCTCTCACTTTCGGAGAGCTCGGCTCAATTTTTCCAAAAGCCGGGGGAATCTATGTTTTTCTCAAAGAGGCCTATGGCGGTTGGCTTGGATTTCTTTATGGATGGGCCTACCTTCTTATTATTACATCGGGTTCAATAGCAGTTTTATCTCTTGCATTCTCCTATTATTTAAGTTTTTTCATTCCAATGAATGAAGCCGGGAAAATAATGACTAGCATAATTGCAATTAGTATCCTGACTACGCTTAATGTCTTAAGAGCAAAATTCGGAGAAATGTTCTCAAATATCTTTACCGGATTGAAAATTATTGGCATACTTATAATTATTTGTGTAGGAATTTTTTACGGCAAGAGCGATATTTCATTCAGAGCTTCAAGTTTATCCTTATCGGGAAACAGCAGCTTATCGGGTTTTGGTGTGGCACTCGTCGGTGTCCTGTTTTCATATGGTGGATGGCAGCATGCTTCTTTTCTTGCAGGTGAAACAAAGAATCCATCAAGAAATGTTCCTGTCGCCATGATTACTGGCGCAATTGTTGTAACTATTATTTATCTGCTCGTCAATATAAGCTATATGCTGCTGCTCCCCGTTAATGTAATTACTGCTTCTGAAAAAGTTGCTGCCGAAGCAGTGAGCACGATTCTGCCGTTCGGAGGCAGGCTTGTGGCTGCAATTATTGCTGTAAGTACATTAGGGACGATTGGTATTTACACCCTATCTGCTCCAAGAATATATTATGCTATGGCAGAGGATGGACTGTTTTTCAAAAACATAGCAAAAGTTCATCCTGTTTTTAAAACACCTGTGAATGCAATTATTGTTCAGTCCGTTTGGGCAATTGTTCTGCTTCTGTTCTGGCGTACTTTCGAAAATCTTATTACTTATACAGTCTCTGTTGAATGGATTTTCTTCACCCTTGCAGCAGCAGGAATTTTTATATTCAGAAAGAAGCTTAAACACATTGAAAGACCATATAAAACATTTGGCTACCCGGTAACTCCTCTAATTTTCGTTTTTATTTGTACGTGGTTCGTTCTTAATATAACTATAAGCAAGCCTTTGCATATGGGAATAGGAATCGCTTTCCTGCTTCTTGGCTTACCTGTATATTTTTTCTTTAGAAAAAAGAACTTACCCTCTTCAAAATAAAATTTTATTCTCATGAAAGATATCTCGTACATAATCAACCACCTTGGAGAAGAACGGGAAAAATACTCCTATGCCATTACTCCTCCGCTGTTTCAGACAAGCAATTTTGCTTTCAGGGATGTTGAGGAACTGAAAAATGCAATAGCTGATGAGAAAAATAGTCTTGTTTACTCGCGTGGAAATAATCCTACGGTTGAGATCCTGTGTAAAAAAATCGCAGCACTCGAGGATACTGAAGAGGCTCTTGCTTTTGCCAGCGGCATGGCTGCAATCTCTGCTGCAATAATATCATTTGTCAATATTGGTGACCATATTGTCTGCGTCCGAAACAACTACAGCTGGACAAATATGCTGATGACCAGGTTCCTGACGAGGTTTGGTATTGAAACTACATTTGTTGATGGTCGTAATGCCGAAAACTTTAAAAAGGCAATCAGGAAGAACACACGGATTATTTATCTTGAAAGCCCTAATTCATTAACATTTGAACTTCAGGACATAGAGGCAGTTGCAACAATAGCAAAGGATGCTGGAATTGCCACTTTAATAGACAATAGTTATTCTTCTCCCCTCACCCAATCTCCGGCTGCCATGGGAATTGATATAATACTCCATTCAGCAAGCAAGTACCTAGGTGGACACAGTGATATTGTTGCAGGAATGGTCTGTGGTTCATCTGAGAATATTTTAAGAATTTTTAAAAATGAATATATGGGACTGGGAGGAATTATTTCTCCATTTAATGCATGGCTAATGCTCAGAGGATTACGAACTCTTCAGGCAAGAATTGACAGGATTGGGTTGACAACGACAAAGGTCGTGGAATATCTTGAAAATCATCCATTGGTAACTGACGTTTTACATCCCCTCTCAAAAAGACATCCACAGTACAACCTGGCAGTCAAACAGATGTTAAAACCAACCGGCCTGTTTTCCATAAGGTTAGCGGTTTCTGATAAGAATAAGATAGAGCTTTTTGTAAACAGCCTAAGGCAATTCATTATCGGTGTCTCATGGGGTGGACATGAATCGCTGGTTTTTCCTGCGCTGTCGTTTGATGATCAGCGTACAAAAGAGGGGTATTCAAATAATCTTATAAGACTCTATGTTGGTCTGGATGAACCTGAATCATTAATCAGGGATCTTGATCAGGCATTCAGCAGGATTACTTAAGTTTGATAAAATTAAACCTGACATCCAGTATTGAAGCAAAGTATTCTCCACGTTCGAGGATGTCATCATCACCTTCTTCGTAATACCAGTTGAATATGAATTTCTTATGCTTTAAAGTGACATAAGTAATCTTTTGTAAAATATGTATAAATATTTTCGCGCTGGCACTGTTAAAATATTCAAGATTCAAATCCACACTTGTAATGTCTGCCGGAACTGTTATATAAGTACTAATCCAATCTTCTACAGGTTCAAAAAAATCAGTAACATTCTCATGTATTGACCGGCCCTTGATACGAATTATCCCCTCGGGATTTAATATTATCTCAGGTGTATTCTTCGTTGGCGAAATCCTCAACTCCTCCATCTCATATAATTTGTTCCGAAATTACAAAAAAAAAATAAGATAATAATTAATACCTGGCCATAGGAGAAATATCATGCGTTGAAAACTCACCTCTAAGGTACTTATAGTAACCGGTAATACCGATCATTGCAGCATTATCTGTAGTATACCTGAATTCTGGAATGAACAGATTCCATTTTCTCTTTTCTGCCTCTTTTTTCATCTCGTTCCTTAAGCCTGAATTTGCAGAAACTCCACCTGCAATTCCTATCTCCCTTATTCCTGATTGCAAAGAGGCATTTACTACTTTCCCGATCAGAATACTGATTATTGTATGCTGGAGAGAAGCGCACAGATCAGCTTTGTTATGTTCTATGAAATCGGGGTTTTCTTTTAGCCTGTCCCGAAGGAAATAGAGAAAGTTTGTCTTTAATCCGCTAAAACTGAAATCAAAACCTTTGACATGAGGTTTTGAAAATCTGAAAGCATTAATATTCCCTTCACTGGCCAGTTTATCGATCAGGGGACCTGCAGGATAAGGAAAACCCATTACTTTTCCACATTTATCAAAAGCCTCGCCTGCCGCATCATCAATTGTGTTTCCAATAACCTCCATTTCGAGCTGGCTTTTCATAACAATTATCCGCGTATGTCCTCCCGATACAATGAGACATAAGAAAGGGAAGGAAGGTAACTGGTTATGCCTGTCTTTCTCAAGAATAAAGTGCACCAGCACGTGTGCCTGAAGATGGTTTACCTCAATTAAAGGAATGTTTTGAGCAAGAGCAAATCCTTTAGCAAAAGATGTTCCTACCAGTAGCGAACCGAGCAGTCCGGGTCCACGTGTAAAGGCAACTGCATCAATATCTTCAGTATTTACTCCGGCTTTTACCAGCGCCTGATGTGTTACAGGTACTATGTTTGCCTGATGAGCCCTTGATGCGAGTTCCGGGACAACCCCGCCATACGACATATGAATATCCTGATTAGCTATGAGATTAGAAAGGACATATCCATCCCTGATAATTGCAACTGAGGTATCATCACATGAAGATTCTATTGCTAAGATTGTAACTGCCATCAATAAAACTGTTTCAAGTTGCAAATTTCAAAAAAAAATTGCTTCTAAAACCAGATTAATAATAAAATATAATGAGTAGGAATCGGTCGCGACCGATCACTAACCCGCTAATTGCTTATTTATTCAGAATATATTCTTTGAAACAATATCCATCTTTTGCTTTGACTCTTATTAATCTCGGTAATTTCAATTTCTTTCTTCTTATATCCTTTTATCTGACAATACTGATAAATACGCTCATACGCCAAAGATTTTTGAACTGATGGAATTGATAGAATATGAAGAATTTCAGTTTTATAAAACACAGTGAATGAAACCCATCCAAACCAGGTTTTTACTTTTGTTTCGTAAAATGAAGTATCACCTTTAATGTAGCTAATTATTCTGAACCTCTGTTTTTTCATGGCCTGCTGCGGATTAGCTTTACACTGAAAATTCTAATTATTAAAGGGACATATTCTGATTGTACCATAAAAACTTACTATTCTATTAAAATATTGTAAAAGAAAGTAATAGTGCTCTTCTCAATTATAGAAAGTTTATTAACGATATACAAAAATAAGAATTGAACTTGTAACTTTGATTATTCAATTGAACTAATTAGTGTATATGAACTTTAAAAATGCAGAACCAACCATAAGTGTAATTATTTGAAATAAAAGAGATCAGACTTGACAGAATAAATAAATCCCGACAATTAATCTGAGTTTCACTATCTTTAATGTTTTAAATTTTGACGAATCAGTAAATTAATATTTTAAGACCTTTTTCATTCTTATGCTCAAAAAAATTAAAAGATCACTTAAGTATTTTATTATGGTTATTGGGGTCATAATTTTGTTCCCTACAGTCCTTTATCTCCTGGTACAGACTTCTGAAGTTCAGACTTTCATGGTAAAAAGGATAACTAATCATTTTTCAGGCGTACTAAAATCTACAATATCCATTGGCTCAATTGAGTACAAATTCTTTAATAAATTGTCCGTCAATGATGTAATCATTAAAGATAAAAATAATGATACCCTGTTGTATTCCAAGGAAATTACAGTCGGTATAAGGAGAATGGATTTTAAAAATAAATCATTCAGACTTGGAAGAGTAAGTCTTATCGACCCTGTAATTGCATTTATAACTGACTCCACCGGATTGATGAACCTTACATGGTATCTCGACCTTATTAAAAATCCCTCTGACACTACTAAAAAAGGAGGCAATAGATTCCAAATCGATCAGATTGACATACTTAATGCCAGGTTTTCTCTTATTAACCGGACCTCTCTCAAAGTGAAGACAGGGATAGACTTTAATAATCTTAACCTGTCACGGATTAATGGGATCATTGAAGACCTGAAGACACTTAATGATACGACTACTTTTAACATCTACAAACTGGGATTTAAGGAATCAAGTGGTTTCACTGTCAGGAATATTAGTAGCTTTGTAATCCTGGCCAGACAGAACATTCTCCTTAATTCCGCTTTTATCAGGTGCGACAGCAGTGTCTTTAATATTCCCAAATTCGGAATGTTTGCTGATTCAGCAAGTTCATATAAAAATTTTACAGAAAAGGTAAAACTTGATATTCAACTCGATAAATCATTAATCAATACTTCTGATCTGCAATATTTTATACCTTCTGCAGATAGTATAAATGAGTCCGTATGGTTATCAGGGAAAATTATGGGTACTATCTCGGAACTAAGAGGTCGTAATATTAAACTATCGTACAGGAAGTATACTTCTCTAGATTGTGACTTTGATTTCTCAGGACTCCCGAAAATTGAAAATTCCTATTTATATTTTGGAGTTAATAGCCTTAAAACTAACGCAAAGGATCTTGAGCAGATCAATAAGTCCGGGAAAAAGCTTTTAGTAATCCCTGAAGCTATCAAAAAGCTTGGAACAATCTCATTTAATGGAAGTTTTACTGGATTCACCACGGATTTTGTGACATATGGAGAAATCAGAACCAGCCAGGGAAACATCAGGACTGATATATCGGTAAGACCAGGAGAATCCAAAAAATACATGGTAAAAGGACTGCTGAAAGGAAGCGATATTAATATCGGTGAGCTGACCGGTAAATCTGAATTTTTGGGTAACCTCAGTATGCAGGCAAATGTCGATGGATATGCATATTCTTTGAAAAAATTCGCCGCTAATCTTACAGGGAATATTGACAGTATTGAAATAAACAAATACATATACCGTAACATCGCTTTGAATGGGTCTTTTACTGAAAAGACCTGGGACGGAAGTATAAATGTTGCCGACAGGAATATTAAACTTGACCTTATGGGATTACTTAATTTTAATAATAAGCTGCCGGAATTTGATTTTACTCTTAATATAGCTGATGCAAATCTATATAAATTGAATTTTGATAAAGTTGACACTTCTGCTACTGTCACAATGCTCCTGACATCTAATTTTAAAGGGAATAATATAGATAATCTTGATGGCGAAATAAAACTTCTTAATTCAAAGTTCAGAAAATATAGCAATAACCTGGAACTTTATAACTTTACTATCAGGACATACAATGAAAATGATAAACATGTTTTAAGTCTGAGAACAGATTTTGTGGATGCAGATATAAAGGGTTATTATAATTTTGCGGGACTAGGGGATCTCGTAAGATCTACTCTTGGATCCCTTATGCCTTCTCAGTTTCAAGTCAGTGGCAAGCAGTACAATCTCACTAAAAATATGTTCACTTTTGAAATTAATTTCAAGAATACTGATAAGATCAATAACTTTTTCAGAACAGGGATATCAATAGCTGATAAAAGTTATATAAAGGGAGCTATTTTTACCGACAGTATTATTAACATAGGGGGCAAAGCTGATTTACTGACAATCAAAAATAGTGTCTTTAAAGATTTTTCATTTAATACCAATGTTTCAGGATCTGAATTAACATTGGGTATTAATAGCACTTCTCTAAGTCTGCTGGGACAATCTGAACTAAAGGATTTCTCAGTCGGACTTAAGACAAAACCTGATAGTTTCATTTTTAGAGTTAACTGGGATAATAAAGATACAATCCTTAACCAGGGCAATTTTATTGCACGGGGTACAGTAATGAAGAATACGATTGGAAAACGCAACGCGATTTTAAAGGTTGATATAGATTCATCCCATTTTTACTCAGAAAATAACCTCTGGAAATTAACCAATGCATCCATTCTGATTGATTCAAATGCAATTAACATAAATAAACTCTATATCACAAGTAAAGATAGGAACTACCTCATTAATGGTACTATCTCGGGAAATACTGCAGATACTTTGCATCTCGAGTTTAAGGGAATTGATATTTCTCCTCTGAACTATTGGATTGACAGGAAAAGAAATAAAGAACCTGGCATGATTCCACTCGATTTTAAGGGTCGCATTAACGGAAAAATCCTTTTAACCAATGTCTACAAAAGTTTACTGCTGGTTGGTAATGTAATCGTTGAGAATTTCTCTATGCTTGGCAGCGGGTTTGGGAATATTTCAATTAACTCCACTTTGGACAATGTTAAAAAGGTTGTAAATATTGAAGCCAGCAATAACCTGAATTCTATAAAAACGTTTGACGTTTCAGGAACCTATGACCCTGCAACTAAAAAAATAGATTTGAACGCAAGAGCTGTAAAACAATCGATAGACTTTCTTAATCCCTTACTTAAAGTCTTCGCTTCGGAAATAAGCGGTTTTGCATCGGGAAAGTTAAATTTATCAGGTGCAACGGACAATCTTTTTCTCAAGGGAGCAGCGAAAGTTGAAAATGCGTCAATGAAAATAAATTATCTTCAGACAAAATACTCACTGAATGATACCATCAGATTCGATAAAGAAGGGATTAAATTCAATAATGTCAGGATTACCGATGTTGAAGGAAACGCTGCGACTCTCTCAGGATCGGTTAAGCATAAAAATTTCAAGGAATATGCTGCTAATCTTATAATCAATATTACTTCAAACGAATTCCTGGTATTAAATACTCTACCAAAGGATAATCAAATGTTTTATGGCACTGCATATGTTTCAAAGAACGATGTAGCAAAAATAAAAAGCGATCAGAATTCTCTCTCATTTGATATATCTGCCAAAACAAGCAAATCGGCCAAAACAGGAAAAATCTCTAAACTCTTTGTTCCAATAAGCAAAGGCCTTTCGGTGTCAGAATATTCATACATCTCATTTGCTGACTCAAGTAGGGGTAAAAAAGCGGTACAAAGTGAAGGCTCCCTGATACCTCCTGCTTCTGCAAAGCAAATTGCAATGGATCTTAACATGAATCTTGAAGTGACACCTGATGCCGAGATCCAGATTATTTTTGATGCAAAGGCCGGGGATGTTATGAAGGGACATGGATCGAGCGAAAATCTGAATGTAACTCTTAATAAAAAAGGTGATTTCGCAATATCGGGTGACTATGTGATTGAGAGTGGGACCTATAATTTTACTCTTGGCCCTATTATAAACAAACCCTTTGATGTGGAAAGCGGCGGTAAGATATTGTTCAACGGAAATCTTAAAGATGCAGAAATTGATTTGAAGGCTTCCTATTTAAACCTGAAAGCATCACTCGCCTCAATACTTGAGGATCCAAACTTAACTGAACGAATACGAGTTGAACCTCAGCTGAATTTATCAGGAAAACTTTTTAATCCTGTTGTCGGATTCGACATTTATCTTCCGGATGCTGATGAAGAGACCAGAACAAAGCTGCGAAATGCTATTTCAACGCAGGAAGAATTGACCCGGCAGGTTACTGCTCTCCTCTTAATAAACAATTTTATTGCTAGCGGAAATTCAACAACCACAACCGCCACATCGGCAATGGCAGCTACATCTTTTGAAATGATCTCAAACCAGGTCAGCAACATGTTATCACAGTTGTCCAAAAGTGTTGGTATCGGATTAAATATAAGGCCCGGATCCAATGCAATCAGCCCTCAGGAGGCCGAGCTTGCATTATCGACCCAGGTTCTGAACAATAAAGTGGTACTTAACGGCAATTTTGATGTAAGGGGAACCGGCACTGCAGCATCTAGTAGTACAACTCAATTAACGAATAGCACTAATCAGTTAACAGGGGATTTTGATGCAGAAATAAAGCTTACGGAAAAACTGCGATTTAAAGTATTTAACCGTTTTAATGATACCTATTCTACGTCAGGGCTTAGCCCGTATACTCAGGGTGTAGGGATCCAATACAAACAGGATTTTAACAGGTTTTCTGATTTGTTCAGGAAAAAAGTAAAAGCTGATATGAAGAAAGAGGATGAAACTAAAATAAAAAATAAACAGCCCGGAATTAATTCACCTTAACCGGTACCTTCGTTAATAAATTTTCCATCATTGTTCTTAACAGGACATAATAGAACCGGATATCAATTCGTTTATTCTTAACTTTGCACAATTAAGATTTTGTGAAAGATAGGAACATAATATTATAAAAACATAATTGCAACCTTATTTAAATAGAGATTTGAGGAGTTCCGCTTCAGGGAGAAAGAAGGGGGTATTCGGGACTACAATAGTGCATTTGATGCTGTTTGGTTTCCTCATCCTGGTAGGTTTTTCAACTCCTCCTCCTCAAGAAACGGAAGAGGGTATTCTCGTTAATTTCGGGACAGGAGAGACCGGTACAGGTGAGATTGAACCTTCACCACCTGCATTTAAGGAAAAGAGTTCAGCTCCACCAGTCAAGGAAGTAAAGTCTCCCCTGCCTTCTGCTCCGAAAGTTGCTGTAAAATCTAAAGAAGAACCGCTTTTAACGCAAAATACTGAAGAAGCTCCCGCTGTGAAGAAAGCCGACCCCGAAGCTGCGAAGAAAAGACTTGAAAAGATCGAAGCTGACAAAAAGATAAAAGAAGAGAGAGAAGCTGAAAGGATCAGGATCAGGCAGGAAGAAGCTGACAAAAAGAGGATTGCTGATGAACAAAAGCGCGAATCAGATATAATGAACCGGACAAAAAATGCCCTGGCCAATTCGAAGAATACAGGAACAAACTCCACGGGCGAGGGCATTGCAGGAGGACCCGGGAACCAGGGTGACCCTAACGGATCGATTAATTCCAAAGTCCGTGGTGTGGGCAGCGGTCTTGGTGATAAAGGTTCAGGTACAGGTGATAAGGGCATATCATATAATCTACAGGGCCGTGGATTCCAGGCATTACCTGCTCCCAAATACGATTACCAGGGTGAAGGTAGAGTGGTAGTTGAGGTAAGTGTCGACAGGTCAGGTAAAGTTGTTCAGGCAACACCAGGTACAAAAGGCTCAACCACACTTGATGAATATTTACTGAAGGTTGCTAAAGAAGCTGCTCTCGGGGCCCGGTTCGAAGTCAAACAAGACGCCCCTGCAATTCAGAAGGGTACAATCACTTATAATTTTATACTAAAATAGGATTATGAATGTTCTCTCGCGAATAGTTCTTCGATTGCAACATTGAGATTATCAATGAGATTATTGTCTTTAATAATATAATCATCAATACCTTTCCTTGCGAGTTCAAGAACAATCTCTCCTTTTTCCTGCCCGGATAACATTATTACAGGAATATCAGGTTTTAACTCTTTTATTTTGTCGAAAACTTCCATCCCATTCATTACTTTTTGGTCGTTATTGACAAAATAGTAGTCGAGTATAATCAGATCGGGGTTTTTGTTTAGTGCACTAAGGCATTCTTCGCCATACAGGAAGGCTTCCAGACGAAAACCTTCAGATGTAAATCGTTTCACAACCAACATGTTAATAAAAGGATCATCGTCAACAATAAAAATAAGTTTCTGGTTATTCATCGATGATAGATTGAAAATAGATATGCACAAAGTTAAAATAAAAATCTAAATCAGATAAGTTTAAATAGATCAGTTCTTTTTAGTTAAGGTCACATTGAAAAAAGAGGAAATGATTTCATCATTTTGACAACTTTCTCACCAACCCTTGCGATAACAGCTTCATTATCAATATTCGATATGACTTCATCAATAAAATCAACGATTATCCCCATGTGTTCTTCTTTAAGGCCTCGGGTAGTAACAGCCGGAGTACCGACTCTCAAACCAGAAGTCAGGAACGGAGAACGGGTGTCAAAAGGTACCATGTTTTTATTTACCGTAATATGGGATTGTACAAGAGTATTTTCAACTTTTTTGCCGGATATTTCCGGAAATCTGGTCCTGAGGTCAATTAACATCAAATGATTGTCAGTACCATCAGAGACTACTTTATATCCCTTATCCATAAAAGCTTTAGCCATCACAAACGCATTTTTTTTAACCCTTGCCTGGTACTCATTGAACCCCGGAGAGAGTGCCTCACCAAAAGAGACTGCTTTTGAAGCAATAATATGCTCGAGAGGACCGCCCTGTATGCCAGGAAATAAAGCGGAGTTAAGAAGAGAAGACATCATTTTTACTTCACCTTTTGGTGTTTTAATGCCCCATGGGTTTACAAAATCCTTACCCATCAGAATAATTCCTCCTCTTGGTCCCCGTAAAGTTTTATGAGTTGTCGAAGTAACAATATGGGCGTATTTTAACGGATTTCTGAGCAGTCCGGCTGCAATTAAACCTGCCGGATGAGCCATATCAACCACTAAAATAGCATTGATCATATCAGCAATTTTTCTCATTCTTTCATAATCCCATTCACGGGAATATGCCGATGCCCCTCCGATTATCATCTTAGGCATTTCTTTCAGGGCCATCTTTTCCATCATATCATAATCGACCAGACCATCATCCTCTCTGACGCTATAGGCAACCGGACTGTAAAAAAGACCCGATGAATTGACAGGAGAACCATGTGAAAGATGTCCTCCATGTGCAAGATTTAATCCCATAAAAGTATCTCCAGGCTTAAGCAGTGTCATAAACACAGCCATATTTGCCTGGGCGCCGGAATGAGGCTGAACGTTGGCATATTCAGCATCAAAAAGTTTTTTTAGCCTGTCAATAGCAATCTGTTCAGTCTGATCAACAATTTCGCATCCACCATAATAGCGATTCCCCGGATACCCTTCAGCATACTTGTTTGTCAAAACTGATCCCATCGCTTCAAGCACTTGCGGACTGACAAAGTTTTCGGAGGCAATTAACTCAATTCCGTTTATCTGCCGTTGACGCTCCTTTTCAATAAGGTCAAAAATCAAAGTATCTCTTTTCATAATATATAATTTTAAGACATTTATTCTTCTGATAATTCGACAAGCAATTCACGGTAAGTTGAATAAATCCTTGATTTGGAGATAAATCCAACATAATATCCGTTATCGAGTATAGGAAGGTTCCATGCACCTGTTTTGATGAAGTATTCTTTTGAAAAAACGATTCCGGAACATAATGATGCAAATATAAAAACAATACTAAACCTTCACTGTTTTTTAGTTAAGTTTGTCACTATGTATTATTCCGGTATGCATATATCCATTTCTGATAATTGAAGTTAAGAGGTATGATAAACTACAAAAGATTTTCACTTGAAAATGGATTAAGGGTTCTTGTACACGAAGATAAATCAACTCCGCTTATCGCTATGAACATCCTTTACGATGTAGGATCAAGGGATGAGGATCCGGCAATGACCGGGCTGGCGCACCTCTTTGAGCATCTTATGTTTGGAGGTTCCATTAATATTCCTGATTACGACACACCGCTGCAACTTGTTGGCGGGGAGAATAATGCATTTACAAATAATGATATTACCAATTATTATCTTACAATTCCGTCAGAAAATATTGAAACAGGTTTTTGGCTGGAATCCGACCGAATGCTCGAACTGGATTTTTCCCTCAGGAATCTTGATAACCAGAAAAATGTTGTCATTGAGGAATTCCACCAACGATATCTTAACCAGCCATATGGAGATGCCATATTGAAAATGCGACCATTGGCATATAAATTACATCCATACAGGTGGCCAACAATCGGAATGGATATGGATCACATTAAAAATACTGACCTCGGACAGGTTAAAAAATTTTTCTTTTCGCATTATGCCCCAAATAATGCAATACTTGCCCTGACTGGTAATCTTGGATATGACCTTGCATTTAGACTTTCCCAGAAATGGTTTGGCCCTATAGAAAAAAGGGCAATTCAGGTGAGAAACCTGCCATCCGAGCCTGAACAGACAGAGCAACGAATCATGACAATTGAAAGAGATGTGCCATCAACAGCATTATACAAAGTCTGGCATATCGGCCCAAGGAATAGTAAAGATTTTTATACACTCGACCTTATAACAGACCTTCTGTCCGGAGGAGAATCAGGCAGATTGCATACTAAACTTGTGAGGGAGAAGAAATTATTCAGCGAAATTAATGCTTATCTGACTGCAGATATTGACCCTGGACTTTTAATCGTGCAGGGCAAATTAATGAAAGGAGTTGATATTCAGAACGCTGATGAATCAATAAATGAGGTAATCAATGGTTTAATGACAAATAATGAAATCAAGGATGAGATGGAAAAAGTTAAGAACAAGTTTGAATCTTCAACAGTCTTTTCCAATACAAGTATTCTCAATAAAGCCGCGAATCTTTCATTCTTTGAACTACTGGGGGACCCTGGATTAATTAATAATGAGGTAAAATCATACAGAAATGTCAGTCACGGGATGGTGATCGAAGCTTTAGAAAGATATTTTATTCCGGCTCATTGCAGTACAATTAATTATATATCAACACGAAAGGAGAAATGATGAATATACTGCAAAGAATCCAGCCACCGGTATTCCCTGTCGAAAAGGTAGTTATTCCTGAAGCAAAATCATTCAGACTGAATAACGACGTACCGGTTTATTTGATCGAAGCCGGAACTGAGGATATAATGCGCCTTGAATTTGTTTTCAGAGCAGGCCAGGTTAAGGAATATTTGCCGCTTCTATCTTCAACATGCAATATGATGCTTTCGGAAGGATCGCAGAATTACAGTTCTGAAGAATTGAACAGGGTGCTCGATTATTATGGAGTTTTCTTAAACCAGTCAGCGGAGAAGGATTACGCCGGTATTATTTTGTTTTTCCTGAACAAACACATTGAAAAAGTTCTGGAACTCAGCCGTGAGATATTNNATGGTAAACAGGGAAAAAGTTCAAAACCTTGCTATAGATCAGTTTTTTGAATCTATATTTGGAAAGAGTCACCAATATGGTTACCAGATTCGTGAACAGGATTTTGAAAATATAACTCCTCCAATTTTATCAGATTTCCACACCAGATATTATACTCCAGAAAATATGGCAGTCATAATATCGGGTAAGATACACAGTAAAACTGCTGAATTTCTTAATTCGTACGTTGGCAATATCGGTTCAAATGAAAATAATAAAAAAACTTCCTTGAATGTCATAAAAGGTGAGAAATTAAAAAAAGTCCATATTAATAAAGCCGGAACAGTCCAGAATGCTATCCGGATAGGCTCAGCAACCATCAACAAACGTCATTCTGATTACCCCGGCTTGAAGATTCTTGATTCTATTCTTGGGGGATATTTTGGGTCACGTCTGATGAAAAATATTCGTGAAGAAAAAGGGTACACTTATGGGATAAGTTCATCAATCACTTCACTTGATCTTGCAGGTTATAAGGTGATCTCAACAGAGGTCAGTCAGAAAAACTGTCAGAAAGCGATCAATGAGATTTACAGGGAGATAAAGCTTCTGCAGGATGTACCGGTGAAAAAAGAAGAGATGGCAGTTGTCCGTAATTATATGTCGGGTGAGATGTTAAGAATGTTCGACGGGCCATTTGCACTTGCTGAAAGTTTCAGATCAGCATGGGAATTCGGACTTGACAACCGTTATTATTACAGGCTGGCTGAAAAAATAAAAACAATTGATCCGGATGAAATAATTGAACTGGCAAGGACGTATTACAATATTGATGACCTTTATGAAATAACAGTCGGCTCTGAATGAAAAACCGGCATTTTTATATTATCATAATTATCTTTAGTTTTTGGTCAGGCAGAGCTTATTCCCAAACTAATTGCATTACAGATCCTCCGTTACCTCCAGTACTTACATCAGTCTCGGTTCAGTCAGAAACAAGTAATACCAGTTTTACTTGGACTTTGAGCCCATCGACTGATATTGCTGCCTATATTATCTATTCTTATAAAAACGGAGATGGGATGCCAATCGATACAATATGGGATCCTGCAGCAACAAGCTATATACTTTCAAATACTGCTTCAAAATATTTTAGTGTCTCTTATGTTGTTGCGGCTATGAGACTTCCAAGATGTACAAGCATTTTTTCAAACGTACTTAATTCAATTTTTGAACAGGTTTCTATCGATACCTGTATGAAAAAGATTGTGGTATTGTGGAACGGCTATCCATCTTTTCCGGAAAAAGTCACAGGATATACTGTTTTGTTGTCGGTAAATAGTGGAAATTATACTGAAACAGGAAATGTAAGTGCCGGGGACACCAGCTTTACTCTGAATGATTTTACCATTGATGCGGAATACTGTTTTGTTGTTCGCGCAAATCTGGAAGCAGGAACAATTTCCACCTCAAATAAAATCTGCTTATCAACAAAGATGCAGCGTCCTCCCCAATGGATCAACGCCGACCAGGCGACTTTAAACTCTGAAGGTAATGTATCTCTTTCATTTACAATTGATCCATTATCAGAGATACCTCATTTCAGCCTCGAGAGGAAAACCGGATCAAACGGCACTTTTCAGGAGATATCAAGACCTGTTTCAGTCAATGGGTCAGTCTATTATACTGACATTCAGGCGAAAACAAACATAATTAACTATTACAGGCTCTCCGCTGTCAACAGTTGCAACCTTCCGGTGACTATATCAAATCTGGCTTCTAATATAGTGCTTTCATTAGAGAGGTCAGGGAATAATATTGTTCTTTCATGGAATCCGTATAAAAACTGGCTGGGAACGATATCATCATACAAGTTATTTATTAACAGCGGTAAAGGATTTGAGGAAAAAGATGTTATCACGGCTTCTGACACAGTTTTCGTGCAGGGATATCAGCAAATCATGTATGAAGTATCAGGAAATGAAGTTTGTTTTTACATAAGTGCATCTGAAACATCTAATCCTTATGGTATTTCAGGTGAAAGCATTTCATCAACAATATGCACTTCTCCGACAGAGGTTATAACAGTTCCAAACGTATTCACTCCAAATAATGACCTGGATAATGATCTTTTCAGACCTGTCCTTTCATTTACACCGCTTGAATATCATCTTATAATCAGCGACAGGCAGGGCAATATATTATTTGAAACCAGAGATTCCCTTGCTGACTGGGATGGTACACAAAATGGCAAACCTCAACCCCAGGGAGTCTACTTATGGTTTTTAAAATTAACCACCCCGTCAGGAAAGGTAATTTCTAAGACAGGAACTATTACCATCATAAGGAGCAGGTCATAAGACAGTGGTAAAAATAACTCAAACTGAACAATTTGCCTTATCCTCCTGATCCCCACCTCATATCATTATACCTCATCCCCCGACCTCTTCTCCCAAGTGAGAAGGGAGTAAACACAAGATATTCAATTAGTTAAGTCTCTCCATCATGGAGGAGGGATTTAGGGAGAGGCAAAAAAAAGTAATAAATTCATATACTATTGTTTATCTAATCAGTTAACTCGGTATTTATCTACCAATTTTGAGCCGGAAAAGCTATATTTGTATCCAGATAGGAACTTGCTGCGCAGTTTTTTTATGGGAAACAAAGATATTTTTGATGAAGAAGACAGAAACCGTATTCAGACTGAATATGACAGTCTGATAAATAATCTTCTCCGGTGCAACAAACCTGGGGACCAGGAGCTTATTGACAAAGCATTCAAAATCGCAAACGAGGCTCACTGGAATATGCGCCGTAAATCTGGTGAACCTTATGTCATTCACCCGATATCTGTTGCAAAAATAGTAAACAATGAAATCGGACTTGGGGCCAAGTCAATAGCTGTCGCTCTTCTTCATGATGTTGTAGAAGATACTGAATATTCCCTGGAAGATGTTAAAAGGGATTTCGATCCAAAAATAGCCTCTCTTATTGACGGACTGACAAAAATATCAGGCACTTACAATAAAGAGAATTCTTCTTCCCTGCAGGCTGAGAACTTCAGGAAGATGCTGCTTACGCTTTCCGATGATCTCAGGGTAATTCTCATTAAAATTGCTGACCGTCTGCATAATATGAGGACACTCGATTCTATGCCTGAACATAAAAAGATGAAAGTAGCAGGAGAAACTATTTTTCTTTACGCTCCTCTTGCTCACAGACTTGGACTTTATGCTATTAAGAGTGAACTGGAGGATCTCAGCTTCAAATTCCGGCAACCTCAAATCTATGAGGAAATTTCGTCGAAACTGAAACACAGTGAAAAAAAGAATCTTGCCCTCATAAATAAATTCTCCTTACCGATAATTGAAAAACTCACAGCGGACGGTTTGGAGTTTGATATCAGCGGAAGACCAAAATCCATTTTCTCAATATGGAAGAAAATGCAGGCCAAAAATGTTCCGTTTGAAGAGATTTACGATGTACTGGCTATAAGGATTGTATTTGAACCTGCTGCAGGCATTCCGGAAAAAACTCAATGCTGGAATATATATTCCATTATCACTGATTCTTATATGCCTAAACCTGACAGGCTTCGTGATTGGGTAAGCCGGCCTAAGCCGAATGGATACGAAGCATTGCATGTTACTGTAATGGGTCCTGAAGGTCAGTGGATTGAGGTGCAGATACGAAGCAAACGGATGGATGAGATAGCAGAAAGAGGTTATGCCGCACACTGGAAATACAAAGGAGACGAAGCCCAGGAGACCGAACTCGACAAGTGGATAAAAAAGATCCGTGTAATGCTTGAGAATCCACATGAGGATCCTATTGAGTTTCTTGACGAATTTAAAATGAACCTGTTTTCATCAGAAATAATGGTCTTTACACCAAAAGGATTCCTTGTAAGCCTCCCCAAAGGAGCTTCTGCACTGGATTTTGCTTATGAAATACATACTGAGATTGGGAATAAAGCTATCGGAGCAAAAATAAATTATAAACTGAATCCGATAAACGCAATTCTGATGAGCGGGGACCAGGTCGAAATTATTACTTCCGATATTGCGAAACCCGAAACGGAATGGCTCTCCTTTGTGAGGACCTCCAAGGCGAAGGAGGCAATTAAAAATGCGTTGAAGAATGATTCGAAGGATAGTATCCAGATCGGTTTGGACATTCTTGAAACCAAACTTAAAGAAATTGGAGCCACTTTGAATAACGATATCCTCAAATCCCTTATTTTATTCTATGAGGTATCAAATAAAGAAGATTTATATTCTGGAATCGGCCTTGGCAGGATCAATCTAAACGGTCTAAAGAAGGCTATCAGGAATAATCCAACCAAAAATGTCATTAAATACTGGGAATTAAAACTGATCGGATCAAAGAAAGAGAAGAAAGATACGGAGGTACTACAGGAAAACATTGATAAAAGTGTCCCATTCCTTCTAAGGGAAAATGTTGATAATGCAGAACAGTCATACGAAATAGCAAAGTGTTGCAATCCTATACCAGGAGACGAAGTTACAGGCTATCATTCACCGGAAGGAACAATTATAATTCATAAACCTAAATGTCCGGTCGCTATCAGGATCATGTCGAACGAAGGGAACAGAATCATAGCAGTCAAATGGGCTATCCATAAACTGGTCTCTTTCCTGGCAAGAATAAGTATGACAGGTATAGACAGGATCGGACTCGTAAACGACATAACAAATATCATATCAGCTGAGCTTAAGGTAAATATGACCAGAATCAATATTTCAGTTAATAACGGCATCTTTGAAGGTACAATAGATTTATATGTTCATCATACAAAAGACCTGAACAACCTGATACTCAAAATCTCTAATATAAATGGCATTGAAAATATCAGGAGAGTAGAAGATTTCTCCAATTGAATTTTCTATTCATTCAATCCTCAATATCCCGGAAAAATGTATACTTTTGCTATTATTTTAAATTAGACCAGATATGATTAGTGACGATACCAAGTTAACAGTAAAGAAGATCTTCACTGAGTATCTCGAAAAGAAGGGGCACAGGAAGACGCCGGAGAGATATGCAATTCTTGATGAGATTTATTCAAGGGCAGGACATTTCGATATTGAGTCGCTTTATATTTTTATGAAAAATAAAAATTATCGGGTCAGCAGAGCGACATTATATAATACGATTGAGTTACTGCTCGATTGTAATCTGGTTATAAAGCATCAGTTCGGAAAAAATATTGCACAGTTTGAAAGAGCATACCAATGCGGACAACACGATCATCTAATCGACATTGAAACTGGCAAAGTTATTGAGTTCTGCGACCCCAGAATTCAGGAGATTATAAAGACTGCCTGCGAATTGCACGGCTTCAGTCCTATGTATCATTCTCTCTATATCTATGGAAATATTGATAATAAAGAGAATAAATAACTTCAGCCAGGGAGAAAAAAGTTAAGTAAAGTCATAAGTGACCTCACTTAAGATTCTTTTATTCAGGATCAGAATTTAAAAACGAAATCCAGGAAGAAAGGCAAACCCAGTTTAAATCCCTTTGCAATATCTTTGCTATTTACTAAGCCGATATCAACTGATATTTTTTCTCCAATGAATCTGACTCCATAGGTAAATATTGAATAATTTGGTACAAACCAGTTCTCAGTCACTAATCCAAATCTTCGTGAAATCCTGGTCATTCCACTTATTGTAATAACTGGTTTATCAGACCATTTGGTATCAAAATAACCCCATCCAATGCCAGCAGTGATGTTATTATTAGTGTTACCGTAAGTTGCAGTGCCATATGCAATCCCAAGTCCTCCAAAATCACCCAACGCTCCTGCAGAATTAATATATAAAATACCTCCTCCAAGCCAAAAAGATTTCGTTATCTCAAAACCAAGTTTTGGCATCAAAATAAAAATTGGCTGTCCAAGCAGAGTTGAATATAATTCCACCCCTCCTCCTATACTAAAAAAATTAGTAATCCCATAACTAACTGTATTAATGGATAAATCTACATTTTGATAATAACCGTCTCCTTTATTCAATTGTATTCCAGGGCTAAAAAAATATCTTGAGTAATTTGGATTTGGAAACCAATATTTCCCATTCTTAAAGTTTGAAGAGTCTAAATAAATCTTTGATTTAATCTGATCTTTTTTTATTGCGATCGTCCCAATATTTTCTGTAGACAAAACAATCTCCTGTTGATTTTCAGATACTATGGTCCCTTGCATGGTCGAGCCATCCTTAAGGGTGATCATGTACTTCTTTGATTGGTTATCAGGTACATTGATCTGAGAAAGAGCCATTGTTTGTCCTATTATAATGAACAGGACAAACATAATAAAATAGAATTTATTATTTCCTTTCATTTTGTTAGATTTTATTGCATTATAATTTATCCTAATCAAAACTAAAACTATTTTATCTAATAGAAAAATAAATGATTTATTCCGAACAATTTTCCCCAATTAATTGGACAATACGTCAATCACTACTAGTTGTGTGAACTATCAACAAGATTACAAATACGGACTATTTTATAAATTTATTTGTACCTTGCAAGGCATTTTTAAAATTTATGACATTTATTTAATATGAACATTGACATACTGTTAGGACTTCAATGGGGTGATGAGGGAAAGGGTAAAATTGTCGATGCATTAAGTCCGGTCTATGATGTTATTGCCCGATTTCAGGGGGGTCCAAATGCCGGGCATTCTCTTGAGTTTAATAATGTCAAACACATTCTTCATCTTATACCATCCGGTATATTTCATGCTGACAAACTGAATGTTATAGGAAATGGTGTGGTAATAGATCCTTCTGTTTTTAAAAAGGAGATAGAAGAATTAGGGATTCCGGTCAGCGAACTCACAAAACGACTTATAATATCCAACAAGGCAAACCTTATTCTCCCAAGCCACAGGATACTGGATGCTGCTTACGAATTCAGTAAAGGTAATTCCAAAATCGGATCGACACTAAAAGGTATTGGTCCGGCATATACAGATAAAACGAGCCGGAACGGACTTCGAGTGGGCGACGTACTGAAAGAAGATTTCAGACAGAAGTATAATGATCACCTTAGTAACCATCTGACAATACTGAAAAACTACGATTTTAAATTCGATCTGAAAGAGTACGAAAAGGGCTGGTTTGAAGGAATTGAGATGTTGAAAAAATTCCCTGTACGTAATACTGAATACCTTGTTAATGAATTCTCCGGAGCAGGAAAAAGGATACTTGCCGAAGGAGCTCAGGGAACAATGCTAGACGTGGATTTTGGTTCATATCCCTTTGTTACATCCTCAAATACAATAAGTGCCGGGGCATGCACTGGATTAGGTGTTTCGCCAAGACTTATCGGAGAAATTTTCGGTATTTTTAAAGCTTATTGTACCAGGGTTGGATGTGGCCCCTTCCCTACTGAATTACATGACGATACTGGTACTAATTTAAGAAATATCGGCCATGAGTTCGGTTCAACAACGGGAAGACCAAGACGGTGTGGATGGCTTGATCTGCCGGCGATGAAATATTCTGCTATGGTGAACGGTATAACTAAACTCTTCATGACCAAAGCAGATGTACTATCAGGGTTTAAGACCATTAAGATTTGCACTTCATATAAAATTGACGGGAAAACATGTAATGAGTTGCCCTTCAGCAACGATTCCATTATTGAACCGGTCTATAAACTATTTGATGGCTGGGAAGAGGATATAACTGGTAAAAGAGATTTTAATGAATTGCCAGCCGCTCTTAAAAAATATATAGAATTTATTGAGAATCAGACAGGTATACCAGTTACAATGGTTTCTGTCGGCCCTGACAGGGAAGAGACCATTTTCAGAAATTAAGAAACGAAGACGGTTTAATTCATACACCACCTCCCCCTTCGGGTACTCCTCCTGAAGGAGGAGAAAAACAATTTCATAAAATGGAAGAGTTTCCCCTCCATTTTGGAGGGGTGTCATCCGCTACTTTGCGGATGACAGGGTGGCATTTAAATTTACTAGTTATTTCTTAATATACATCCATGCTTCAACCTGAATAGTATCCTGAAACTTTTTAAGTCGTGAAACCGCTTTTGTGAAACTATCAAAAGCTTCAACTGAAACAAGTTCAAATTTGCTTCCCTCCATTTTTATTATTTTTGGATCATAACCCTGCTTCCTGTATTCTTCAGTCATCCCTTTTGCATATTCAGGAGTAATGAAACTCCCAACAATAATATTATACCTGTACCTGGATTCCATGCTTAACTGTATTTTATCAGCTTTTCTGACTGAGTCGAGTTTTGCGTTCTCAATTGCCTTTAACTGGTCAGTTATTTTTTGGAGTGAATCAGTGACCCTGATACTGTCCTCCTGAGCTTTCAGAATAGCCAGGGTCCTTGCTTTTTTACCAAATAGTCCGCTTGCCCTGAAATATTTACAGGATGGCAGTATTATCAAAAGCCCTATGAATAAAATTATCGATAATTGCCTCATAATAAAATATTTAATATTAATGCTGAACTTAATGCTCTGATTAGTTCAGAAAGTACTAATCAAAGATACAAATTATTGAAAATCAATCCAAAGGATATATTTATTACTGCTATAATTCAAAGTATTGTGGATTTTGTATATTCGGCTTATAAAAATTGGGAATAAACATAAAAACCTGCCTGATGAAATCTTTAATACAATTCTTCGAAGAAAGTGTTGAAAAGTTCAGTAACAGTGTTTATCTGTGGGAAAAACCTAATGATAAATATGAAGGAACCACTTATGGCGAAACCAGAAAGCAGATTTATGAATTTGCTGCCGGACTCATAAAACTGGGAATAAAAAAAGGAGACAGATTAAGCCTTATTTCTGAAGGCCGGAATAGTTGGGTTATCGGCGAGATGGGGATTCTGTACGTCGGTGCAATTAATGTGCCGCTATCAGTGAAGCTTAATCCGGATGAAATAAAATTCAGGATTAATCATTCAGACTCAAAAATGATCCTTGCCTCTTCTCTTCAGGCTCAGAAACTTAAAGAAATACTGGGAGAATGCCCTTCTGTAGAAAAAGTAATTCATTTTGATACTCAGGAAGAATATTCAAAAAATGAGATCCATTTTAATGAAGTCAGAAAAATCGGAAGGGAATGGCTCGAATCACCGGAAAATTTTGCGAATTTTGAGAAACTGTTCAAAAGCCTCACTCCTGATGATTTTGCAAACATTTGCTATACTTCAGGCACAACAGCCGATCCAAAAGGTATTATTTTGACTCATGGGAATTATGTCACTAATGTTTACCAGGCTTATAGCCTTATTGATATCCCATCTTTCTATAAGACACTCCTTATTCTTAATTGGGATCATTCTTTCGGACACACCTGCGGCATATTTGCATTTATGGGCAAGGGAGCAAGTATTGCCTCGGTAAAAACTGGGAAAACTCCAATGGAGACTTTAAGGAACCTTCCTGTCTGCCTGAAAGAGATTAAGCCAAACCTGCTCATGAGCGTTCCTGCCATTGCAAAGAATTTCAGGAAGAATATTGAAAAAGGTATTAAGGAAAAAGGTATCGCAACAGAGATTCTTTTTAATCATGCGCTTAAAATCTCTTATTCATATAACAAAGAAGGCTGGAATAAGGGAAGAGGATTGCAGAGACTTAAGAAGCCTCTTCTCAGGTTTTACGACAGGCTACTTTTCAGCAAAATCCGTGAGGCATATGGCGGAGAATTAGATTACTTTATAGGCGGAGCAGCTCTTCTTGATATTGAACTACAGAGGTTTTTTTATGCTCTGGGAATTCCCATGTTTCAGGGTTATGGATTAAGCGAGGCTTCTCCGGTTATCTCTTCAAATTCTTTAAGCCGGCATAAACTCGGATCATCAGGTGCACTCGTCAATAATATGGACCTTAAAATTTGTGATGACGAGGGAAAAGAAGTTTCCACAGGTCAAAAAGGAGAAATTATAATAAGGGGTGGAAATGTAATGTACGGCTATTGGAAAAACGATGCTGCCACAAAAGAGACAATAAAAGACGGATGGCTATACACAGGTGATATGGGGTACATGTCTGAAGATGGATTCCTGTATGTGCTGGGACGATTTAAAAGCCTCCTTATTGCAGATGATGGTGAAAAATTCAGTCCTGAAGGTATTGAAGAAGCAATATCAGAACAATCAAAATACATTGATCAGTGTATGCTCTACAACAACCAGAAGGCGTATACTGTTGTACTTGTAGTGCCGAACCAGCATGCGCTCAAGCTCTATCTCGAGGAAAAAAATCTGACTGCTGACTCCGATGAAGGGAAACGTGCTGTTATTACATTGATCGAGAGTGAGGTCAATGAATACCGTACAAATGGAAAATATGGCAGTATGTTTCCACAAAGGTGGCTGCCGGTTGCCATTGGCATTCTCCAGGAAAGTTTTACCGAAGATAATGGCCTTATGAACTCCACACTGAAGATTGTAAGAGGAAAAGTAATGGATAAGTATCAGGAACTTATAGATTATTTATATACTCCTGATGCTAAAGCAGTTACTAATGAAAGAAATATAGAAGAGGTCGAGAAGATGAAACTGGGTTAGGATTAAGAGGGCACGGGGCACAGGACGCAGGGTAAATAGTACAGGTGAAAGTTAAAAGGTATTGAACATATTTATAAATTAGAATATTAGTTAAACACTTATGAAAATATTTAAAAGTGTATCAATACTATCTTTTTTAATATTAAGTCTGTCCTGTTCACAAAAAAAAGAGATAAACTGGAAGCTTACGGAAAACCCTCTTCTGACAAAATGGGCATCAGAGGTCGACCCACTCAAGCCATGGTTGCAGTATCCCCGTCCGGATATGGTAAGAAATGCATGGATAAATCTGAACGGCATATGGGATTACGCAATTACACGAAAAGGAGAAAATCCGGAGAAATGGGACGGTTCAATCCTGGTTCCATACCCCGTCGAATCTGCTCTTTCAGGAGTCAGAAAGAAAATCTCTGAAAATGAAAATCTCTGGTATAAAAGGACCTTCAGGATACCCAACGTATGGCATAAGAAACATATACTGTTAAATTTTGAAGCATGCGACTGGGAAACAATAGTTTGGGTCGACGGGAAAGAGGTTGGAACACACCGTGGCGGATATGACCCGTTTACTTTCGATATTACAGGATCTCTTAGTAATAAAAGACTACACGAATTGCTTGTTTGTGTTTGGGACCCAACAGATAAGGGGACACAACCCCGGGGGAAACAGGTTTCATCCCCGGGAAGTATTTGGTATACCTCAACAACGGGTATCTGGCAAACCGTCTGGATTGAACCTGTAAATGAATCCTATATAACCTCCTTCAGAACGGTTACAAATGCTGATAACGGGATAATCACTTTTAAAACCAATATAAAAAATGCAGATGCAGGTTCTCTTTTGTTTAAAATTAAAAAAGAGGGAAAAACAATCGCCACAGCAACCGGGAAAGCCGGAAGTGAAACTAAAGTGCAAATTAAAGATCCTGTTCTATGGTCTCCCGAAAAACCCTTTTTGTATGACATTACCATAGAATTAATAAATAATAATAAGACTGTAGATAAGATAAAATCCTGTACAGGTATAAGAAAAATATCGATCGGAAAAACACGTGACGGATTCACGAGAATGCTCCTGAATAATGAATTTGTATATCAGAATGGGCCTCTTGATCAGGGTTTTTGGCCTGATGGAATTTATACTCCTCCAACTGAAGATGCTATGGTTTATGATCTTCAAATGACAAAGAAAATGGGGTTCAATATGCTGCGGAAACACGTGAAAGTTGAAAACAGGATATTTTATTACTGGTGCGATAAGCTGGGAATTCTTGTCTGGCAGGATATGCCAAGTGGTGATGAGTCAATATGGGGGAATATGCCCGATATCAATAAGTCGAAAGAGGCGACTGAACAGTATGAACTGGAATTGAAGAGAATGATCGAGACAAAATATAATCATCCTTCAATTATCATTTGGGTTCCCTTCAACGAAGGATGGGGTCAGTTTGAAACAGGGAGAATTACACAGCTGATAGCAGATTATGATCCCACACGACTTGTTAACAGCTCTTCAGGCTGGACTGACCGGGGAACGGGTAATATTAATGATATACACCATTATCCCGATCCTGCAGTTCAACCTGCTGAGGAAAAAAGGGCAATAGTGCTCGGTGAGTTTGGCGGACTCGGACTTCCTCTGCAGGGACATACCTGGGAACAAAAGAACTGGGGATACAGGAATATGGCTGATACACTTCAGCTACTATCAAAATATGAATCTTATTTTGATCTGGTACACAGGTTTGTGAAAGAAAATGGTTTAAGCGCGACAATATACACCCAAACCACTGATGTTGAAACAGAGACTAATGGCCTCATGACCTACGACAGAAAAATAAATAAAATGGGAGTTGAAAATGTTTTCAGGGCAAATAATAACATAATTCCAGCTTCAATTATCTCTCAAGACAGAATATTTACTGATAGTTTTACTGTTGAACTTAAAAATTCCAGAGAAGGCGGAAAAATTTTCTATACAACCGATGGCAGTAATCCTGACGAAAAGTCGACTCTTTATGCCGGACCATTTAAGATATCAGAGACCACCACTATTAAAACATTCACAAAATGGAATGACGCCGGAAGTCGTGTCGCTTCATATCTTATAGAGAAAAAAAATCCCGCAGACCGGTTTATTTATTAGACAATTAATCTGCTTTTGAATGGCAGGAAAGTCATAAAGTCTGCATGATGAACAATATATGCTTCAGTGGTTCTTATCACAAGGTCACCTTCATGTGCATGAGCCGCAATTATATGACAAACTTCAGGAGGTATCCCGCATTCTTCAGCAAGCGCAACACCTGAAAAAGGGTGTCGCAGGTACTTACCATATTTCCCCTGGACAACTTTTTTTTCATTATCAAGCTCATATTCAAGCAATTTACCGACATCGGCAAGTATTGCTCCAGAAATAAGTACATCCATATTTACAGGAAGATCTGAAGCAAAAAATTCGTTCATCTTCTCACCGCTTGCCCGGGCTACATGAACTACACATCTTTTGTGAGCCATGAAACTTACCTTAAGGTCAGGGCCGCACAAAAGTGTAAATGGTATTTTTTCCAGATCCTTAGCTGTCAGGACACTCCGTTCAAGAGCTTTTTCCCATGTCCTAGCAGTTTTTTCCCTGAGCGATAGATCTTTAATCCATTCAAGTTCCGGCCATAGTTTTTTAACCTGTTCATTCATTGGGAATTATCTAAGTTATTTTAAATTTTGCAATAATGGCATCTGTCATCTGAGATGTTGAAGCGGCACCATTCTGAACTACGTCAGGTCGACCTGTCATCTTCATCATATCATAGGTTCTGACTTTACCTTCTTCGATAACATCAGCAACTGCTTTGCGGATTTTAGATGAAATTTTCTTTTCATCAAGATAATCAAGCATCATACAAGCCGATTCAATCATTGCGATAGGGTTTACAATTGAAACTTCGTAACCGGCATATTTCGGAGCTGATCCATGGGTCGGCTCAAAAACTGCAATTCCATCGGATGAGAACTGAGCGCTACAAGCAAATCCTAAACCACCTATAAGACCTGCAAATGCGTCGGATGCAATATCACCAAACATATTTCCTGCAACTATTACATCATATTCCTCAGGATTTTTCGTAAGCCACATCATTTGTGCATCGATGTTGGTATTTAAAAGTTTAATTTCGGGAAAAGAGTTTTTCTGGATCTCTTTTGCCAGTTTCCACATCAATCCCGATGTTTCTCTTATCACATTAGGTTTCTCACAAACCGTAACTGATTTGTAACCATATTTTTTTGCATGTTCAAAAGCGGCCATAAGGATCCGGTTTGTTGCTGTTCTGGTAAATATCCTTGTCGAAATTGAAAGTTCATTGACAGGTACTTTGCCAAAGTTTTCGACGAATTTAGGATGAGTCATTAAAGCCTGATGAACCTGAGCCGGAGGGTTAGTCCATTCTACACCAGAATACAGACATTCAGTATTCTGCCGAAAAATTACAACATCTACCATGGGTTCGTCAATAGTATTCCCTTTTCCTCTTCGTACAAAGTTTAACGGATTACCTTTATATGACTTGCAAGGACGCACACATATATCAAGATTGAAAAGCTGCCTTAAACCCACAATAGGACTTGAGTAGGTAAAACCCTTATCCTGAAGTTCCGATATAAGCTCTGCTTTAGCCTCATCGATAGGTTTTGATGTTATTGCTCCAAAAAGGGCAATTTTATGCTTTTCAATAAGATCAATGGTTCTTTGAGGTAAAGGATTACCTTCTTTGCACCAGAATTCCCATCCAATGTCACCATATATATAATCTGCCTTAAAACCTGCTGCATCCAGTACTCTTATTGCCTGCTGAAGAACCACTACCCCTATCCCATCGCCAGGTAATGAGACTATGGTACGTTTAGTCATATGACTTTTGTTTGTTAGTTAATAACATCTTGCTATCCGTAAAAATAATCAAAAATGTCTAGACTTAAAACCAGGCTTTAATTTTACCTTTCTATCGGAAAGATGAAAAAAAATATTATTTTTGCGGCTTATTAGCACTATTATACCAGGCATGAGCATTTTAAGTCAATTAAATCCAGCGCCAATCTGGATCTACTTTGAAGAGATTTGCGGTATTCCGCGGCTATCGAAGAATGAGGGGAAAATCAGACAGCATCTTCTTGAGTTCGCAAAGAAAAATAACCTCGAATCAAAAGAGGATGAATTTGGTAATATATTGATTATCAAACCCCCAACCATTGGGATGGAGAACAGGAAAACCGTTGTTCTTCAGAGTCATATGGATATGGTTGGGGAAAAAAATGCTGACTATCCGCATAATTGGTCTAGTGATCCCATAATTCCTACTGTTAAAAACGGATGGGTTGCCGCTACAGGAACCACTCTGGGGGCTGATGATGGGATCGGTATTGCATCGCAATTGGCAATCCTTTCTGATAAGAATCTGAACGCCGGGAAAATCGAATGCCTGTTCACGGTTGATGAAGAATCAGGGATGACAGGTGCTATAAATCTTAAAGCTGATTTTTTCAGCGGCAGAACACTTCTCAACCTTGATTCGGAAGATGAAGGAATACTTTTCATAGGTTGTGCCGGAGGTATGGATACGGTTGGAACAATGAATTATCAAGCTGTTCAGACGCCAAAAGGTTCAAATGCACTGGATATATCAGTTACCGGCCTGCATGGCGGTCATTCTGGTGATGAAATTCACAAAGGATATGGCAATGCCGTTAAAATAATGAACAGACTGCTCTGGAATATCTCAAATCAATTTAAAATTTCACTAGCCAACTTTAACGGAGGAAACCTCCGCAATGCAATACCAAGGGAAGCATTTTCAACTATTGTATTCGACAAAACATTAAATGGTCAGTTAAAAACCTGGATTGATGATTTCTATTCAACCCAGATTGATGAATTTGGAGATCTCGAGAAAGATCTTAAGATTTCTGTCAGAGAGACTGATGTTCCATTCTTTATTATGGATGAAGAGAACCAGAAAAAGTTTCTTAGCGCATTAACCTGTTGTCCGCATGGTGTAATCGCATGGTCGACCGAAATGGATGATCTTGTTGAAACATCTACGAATCTTGCTTCTGCCAAGTTCAGTGATAATCACACTATTAGAATAATTACGACACAGAGAAGCTCAGTAGAGTCAGCCAAGAATAATGCAGGTGCAATGGTTGAATCCTGTCTCAGACTTGCAGGAGCAGAAGTAGTTCATTCTGACGGATACCCGGGATGGAAGCCAAATCTTGCCTCCGAAATCCTTAAGATAACCCGTAAATCATATGTTGATTTATTCATGAAAGAACCTTCAATCAGGGCAATTCATGCTGGTCTGGAGTGTGGACTGATATATGAGAAGATAAAGGGGATTGATATGATATCCTTTGGTCCGACAATCAAAGGAGCTCACACCCCTGAGGAGATGATTGAAATCAGGACAGCTCAAATGTTTTGGGACCTCCTCGTTGATGTTGTAAAAAACATGCCGCTTAAATAACAGGAGTCATTAATTGGAAGGGTCAACAGATCCTTGCTATTTGTATAAAACAAATTCATCTTTTCCGGCACCGCATACCGGGCAGATATAATCAGCTGGCAGATCTTTGAATGGGATGCCCCGGGCAATACCCTCTAATGGTTCTCCCTCTTCAGGGTCGTAGATATATCCGCATATGGTGCATTTGAATTTTTCCATAGTACGAATTACATCGTTTTTATTTTTCTGACCACATCAATAACTGTTCCATCAACCCACTTAACAGCAGCAACTATCTTATCTTCAAATTGAGGTTTTCGGGGTATTCCGCAAATTTTTTCAGCTTCATCTTTCAGCTCTTTCAGAGTTTTTAACGGAAGTCCGCTTCCTTTAATACTTTTAACAAGATCCTGCCGGAGAGGATTAATTGCAATACCCCTTTCTGTTATGATCACATCAATNNTCGCGAAACAAAGGTATTGGAAGAATAACATTACGGGCATGAAGGCAGTTTTGCCAGCCTCCGATTCCATGCAGGAGGTAACCGTCGGAATGTGTAACAACGTTGCCATTGAAATTTAAGTCAACCTCAGTTGCCCCAAGGATCATAATATCCATCAAACTTGTCAGGTTTCCCTTTGAATGATAGTTATATGCATTGAACACCGAATAAGGAACATGGTTGGGGTTGTTCTCAATTGACTTTACTGAATCCAGGTCAAATACCTGTGCATCAAGAATATATCCCATTTGTCCCTCCTCGAGCATCTTAACCATGTATTTAGTACTCCCTCCAAATCCAAATTTTGATTTCCATCCTTTGTTCTTAAGGATCTGATGCACAAATACCGCAATTGCCAGCGAAGTACCACCTGCACCGGCCTGTATAGTTACTCCGTCTTTCAAAATACCGGACTTTTCCAGAAATGAGGCAGTTAATTCTGCAATTAAAAGTCTGTCGGGGCTTTTGGTTATCTGAGTAGTGCCGGATACAATTTTTTCTGGTATTCCGATTTTATCAACAACCACTACATAATCGACATAATTTCCCTCAATTTCCATTGGGAAGCAAGGAAGATCAACAAGATTATCTGTTACAACAATTACCTTACTGGCGTACATAGAATCAGCTTTTGCGTAGCCCAGAACACCGCAAGCTGATGAACCACTGGTCCCCTTTGCATTTCCAAAAGAATCGGCTGTTGGAGCAGCGAGTACAGCTATGTCAATTCTTACCTCACCGTCCTGGATAGCCTGAACCCTGCCGCCGTGTGATCTAAGAACAGCTGTTCCCTTCATTCTGCCTTCAGAAACATATCTTCCCAATGGACCATTCATGCTACCCTCTATCCTGTTAATTGTGCCATCATCAAGATATTTAATAACAGGGTCATTGCAGGGAAAAGAGGCAGAAGGGAACCATAT
>PLML01000127.1 GCA_003141525.1 Bacteroidales bacterium | reverse complement strand
GTTGGAGCAGTAATGATATTGCTTATCTGGATGAATTTTTATACAAGACATGGTCAGGCACGGCCAGTTCCCAATTTCGTAGGGCTTACATTGGATCAGACTGTCAAACTTGCAAAAAAAAGCAAGCTCCGGTATCAGGTAATTGATTCAATCTACACAACAATCGTACCTCGAGGCTGTATTGCCGAACAGAATCCTAAACCAGGATTCAAAGTAAAAAAATGGAGGAATGTCGTTCTTACAATCAATGCATTTCATCCTGAAATGGTAGCAATGCCAAATCTTATTGATCTTCCAAAAAGACAGGCAATCTTGCTTGTTGAAAGTTCCGGTCTTGAAATCGGACTCTTAAAATACAGACCCGACCTCTCTATAGATGTGGTAATAGATCAACAAAACAATGGAAAGGAAATCCACGAAAAAGATTCTCTGCAGAAAGGTTCAGTGATCGATCTGATATTGGGGAAAGGATTAAGTAACCAGCGAACTTCCGTTCCTGATCTGTTGGGGATGAAACTTGAGCCGGCGAAAAGTAAAATTCTTATTTCATCACTTAACCTGGGCACTTTTGTTTATGACAATACAATAAAAAAAGGCAACGATACCATTAATGCTTTTGTCTATAAACAGATTCCGGTATTTAAAAATGAGGCAACTCTTCAACTCGGATCTGCAATATACCTTTGGCTCACAGTTGATTCTGCAAAACTTAAAGTTGATTCGACCAGAATTGTTTCGGATACAATCCCTTCAATCTTAATTTCAGACAAAAAGTCTAACTAATCCGGATGTTCAAAAGGATAATTCTATATTTAATTTTTCTTAATGCATGCCTGGTGAGTGCTTCTGCACAGGAAGTAATCACCGGTCTTCAATCAAATTACAGTATCATACATAATTCCGAAAAACGTAAGCAAACTAAAGGATTGACTTCCGCTGACACACTTTCCCTTCCGTTTTTTGATGATTTCTCAGGACATTCAATATTCCCCGACAGTAAGAAATGGACAGACAACTATGTTTTC
The DNA here is from genome assembly GCA_003141525.1 of Bacteroidales bacterium. Lineage (GTDB taxonomy): Bacteria > Bacteroidota > Bacteroidia > Bacteroidales > VadinHA17 > LD21. Next base: position 27,971 of record PLML01000127.1, on the reverse strand, counting down.
ATCAATAATACATACTCCGACCGGCAAATTACAGCCGGGATAGCCACTTTTGATGCGTTGGACAGTACCGGCAGATTGTATGCTAATGCTTCTACATCGGGATTTGAAGCTGATCATCTTACATCTCAACCTATAAATTTAAATTATTCTGTGTCAGATAGTATCTGGCTGAGCTTCTTTTATCAGGCAGGTGGTCTTGGTGACCCGCCCGAAGCGAATGACAGTCTGACACTTCAGTTTTTTTCACCCAATGAACAAAAATGGTACTCTGTATGGAGGGCAGGAGGCAGCCTTGATCAAAGATTTAAGCCGGCCATTATCAGAATTGATGAAGACCGGTTTCTTCAAAAAGGTTTCCAGTTCAGGTTCATTAATTATGCCAGCCTCAGTCCAGATCTCAGTGACCCTTCGATGGTTGGAAATTGTGATATATGGAATATCGATTATGTTCTTCTTAACAAAAACAGAAATGCCGGGGATACCATATTTGCTGACGTGGCATTAACACTTCCGCTCCGATCATTGCTTAAGAGTCATGAAGCGATGCCGTGGAAACAATTCTTGCAGGTTTACCTGCAGGAGATGGCCTCATCGATACTTATTCATTACCGGAATAATGATACAATAACCAGAAATATAACCCGTAATTTTGAAATATGGGATGTTTATAAAAATTCCCAGGCTTATTCATTCTCGGCAGGAGCAACTAACATCGGGCCTTTAACAAATGTTGATTATAATGCTAACCTGGTCTATACATATAACACCAGCAATAATGATTCAGCTCTCTTCAGGATCACAGCTTCGCTGAAGACAGATAATTTTGATCCCAAGGGCAACGACACCTTAATCTATTATCAGGTTTTTAAAAACTATTTTGCTTTCGACGATGGTACCTCTGAAGGAGGATATGGCATAAACGGACTAGGCTCAAGAAATGCAATGGTAGCATACAAATTCGAATCATACATGCAGGATACTCTGAGAGCTGTGCAAATATGCTTCAACGACAGCTATCAGAATGCTAATCAAAGAGCATTTGATCTTGCAGTCTGGGACGATAACAATGGTATTCCCGGTAACATGATTTATACCAGGGAAAACGTCATGGTTGAAGAGGGTGATGTCATAAATGGCTTTTATACCTACACTATTCCTGAAGGTGTTGCGGTAAATGGTGTATTTTATGTTGGATGGAGACAAATCTCCGAAACGTTTCTAAATGCCGGATATGATGTTAATACTCCTAATGCCGGCAGACAATTCTTCTGGTTAAACGGTGATTGGAGTCAGTCACAGGTTCCGGGTAGCATAATGATAAGGCCTGTCGTGGGTTCTCCACTTATAATTACCTCAGTTCATGATACCTATTATAAGAATAAGAACATAATGAATATATGGCCAAATCCGGCAAGGGATTATATCAATATTGAACCTGGAGAATTGCAATTATCCGGATCATCTTTTATAACCATAACCGACCTGAATGGACACGAACTTATTAATGTTGCTTTCAGTGACAAGGTTAATATCTCTTCACTTCATGATGGTATGTACTTTTTAATCATAAATGTCAATGGCACTCCTGTTGGATATAACCGGTTTATTAAATCGAGGTAATCACAAAAAATGACAGAAGAAGAATTAGTCGATCAACAGGAACTCTTTGAACATTACCGGTTTAAGGCAGATCCGGGACAGTCACTCCTGAGGATTGATAAATTTCTGTCCGACAGGCTGGAGAATTCCTCCAGGACTCGTATTCAGAATGCTGCCAATGCCGGGAATATCCTGGTAAATAATCATGCTGTTAAGCCAAACTATAAGATTAAGCCAGGAGATATTGTACAGGTCGTTTTACCGACACCGCCCAGAGAAATTGAACTTATCCCCGAAAATATCCCTTTGAATATTGTTTATGAAGATGATGATGTTCTGGTTGTTAATAAAGCACCGGGCATGGTGGTTCATCCTGCCTATGGCAACTATACCGGGACACTGGTCAATGCCCTGATGTGGCACTTCAGAGGTCTTCCTCTCTTTAACTCAGGGGAGAGCAGGCCTGGCCTGGTTCACCGTCTGGATAAAAACACCTCCGGAATTCTTGTGATTGCAAAAAATGAGTATGCACTTAACAGGCTATCAAAACAGTTTTATGACCGTACCACNNGGAAGATTATGCAGGTCTTTAAGGATGATACTGAGGGGAAGACTGCAATCACTCATTATAAGGTTCTCGAGAACCTTGGCTATATTTCACTTATTGAATGCAAACTTGAAACCGGACGTACTCATCAGATCCGGGTTCACTTCAGTCATATAAAACATCCTTTATTTAATGATGAAGAGTATGGTGGGAATCAAATACTTAAAGGTACTACATTCACAAAATACCAGCAGTTTATTAAAAATTGTTTTAAGATACTGCCTCGTCATGCATTGCATGCAAAATCGCTTGCTTTCAATCATCCCGTAACCGGTAAAAGACTGTTCTTTGATTCCAGTCTGCCAGATGATATGATTCAGGTAATTGAAAAATGGCGCAAGTATATCTCCGGAAGGGATACTGAAAAATAATATACATTGCACAGGGCGTGGGGCACAGCGCTCTAAGCTCTGTGCTCTGCGCTAAAATTTACCAGCTTCCGCCGGCACCACCGCCACCAAAGCTCCCGCCGCCAAAGCCTCCGAAGCCTCCGCCTCCCCCTCCACCGCCTGAGACTCCACCCCAGCTGCCTCCAGATCTTCTTCCTGAATTCATCATACCCATAAGCATCCAGAATGGCAATCCTCTGGTACTGATATGTTTATTCGATCCGCCGGAACCCCTTGAAATCATCGATATGATGATAAATACAATAAATATGACAAGTCCAAAAGGAATGTTTTTACCAGTACTCTTTTTTGCCCTCTGTCCATAATCTGCAGCTGAAAATTCCCTTCTTGCCAATGACATAAGGGTATTTGTGGCATTATTTAATCCTCCGTAATAATCACCATTTCTAAAGGCAGGAAGAATTTCACGATCAACAATTTCACTGCATGTAAGATCGGGAATAAGTCCTTCAACGCCATAACCTGTGGTAATCTGTACTTCGCCTCTTGAATCAGCTGTTTTTGGTTTAACCAATATAAGTACGCCATTATTCCGGCCTTTTTGACCAACACCCCATTTCTCTCCAAGCCGTTGTGCATAATCCGCTTTATCATATCCACCCAGTGAAGGAACAATAACGATTGCGATCTGAGTGGATGTTGAGTCGTTGAAAGCAACAAGCTTTTGTTCGAGAGCTCTTATTCCTTCAGCTTTAAGCATCCCGGTAAAATCGTTTACTAACCGGGGAGGAACCGGTCGTTCAGGTATATTTTGTGAAAAAACCCTGTTAACTGAGATAGTACAAAATAAAACCACTAGGGTCAGCAAATACAAACTTTTTTTTATCATTGTCGTTACTCCCCTTTATTTTATTTTATCAAATGAAATTTCATCGGGCAATTCGTTTACATCATTCTTTCTGTGAGGAAAGTGAATTTTAAGATGTTTCCCTGCGAGTAAAATTCCTTCTGAAAGGCCTTCCGTGAACTTCCCCTCTTTGAAATTTTCCTTAAGCAGTTCGCTTATATCATCCCAGAATCCGGAGTGAACTTTTGCATTTATCCCGGCGTCACCAATAATTGCAAACTTTTTGTCATTCACTGCAAGATAGAACAATACACCATTGCGGTAAGCAGTTTTATGCATCCCCAGCTTTTTGAAGAGCCATGCAGCTCTGTCGAGCACATCACCTTTAAGTGAAGATTCGATGTGTACTCTGATTTCGCCTGAAGTTTCCAACTCAGCCTCCCTGACAGATGCAAGAATCTGAGCCTGTTGTTCTTTCGTAAAGAACGATGAAGCTTTCATTTATTATGTATGAATAAATATTAGAATTTAACTTCCGGAGCTTTTTCAGCACCTTTTTCAGCCTCAAAATATGGCTTTATCTGGAAGGAATACATTCCTGCAAGAAAGTTTTGAGGAAACTTCCTGATATAAGTATTATAGGTCAAAGCCACCTCATTGAATTTTCTTCTTTCTACAGAAATCCTGTTCTCGGTTCCTTCAAGCTCTACCTGGAGATCTCTGAAATTCTGAGTAGCTTTAAGTTCGGGATACTGTTCAACAACAACCATCAATCTCGAGAGTGCGGAAGATAACTGCCCCTGAGCCTGCTGGAACTGTTGCATGTTAGCAGCTGTCATTTTTGTAGGATCAATTGTGACTGAGGTAGCTTTCGCTCTTGCCTCAATAACCTGAGTAAGCGTAGTCTGTTCAAAATTGGCAGCACCTTTGACAGTATTGACAAAATTGGGAATAAGGTCCGATCTGCGCTGATAAGCTGTTTCAACATTGCCCCATTGACTGGTAACAGACTCCTGCATTGTAACCATACCGTTGTAAACTTTTGTGCCCCAAAGAACTACGGCTAATACAATAAATGCAAGAAACGCAACTACTATAATCGAAATAAGACAACCTTTTTTCATTTCTAATGATTTTAAAATTCGCATCAAAGGTAATACATCTGCAGGTTATTCGATGTCTATTGATTGTATTATTTTTTCGTTACATTGAGAGCCACAGATAAGACACAGAGGGCCACAGAGATTTCCTCTGTGCAAATCTGTGAATCCTCAATGCATCCCAGTGTAACTAGTTTTATAACCAATTAAAAAATCTTATCATGCATAAAATGATTAATTTTGAATTGAAAAATTAAACAAAACATGAAGACGATTGCAATAGCAGCCGGAGGGGACTCCTCTGAATTTGAAATATCCGTAAAGAGTGCCGGGGAAGTAGGTAAGATATTATCCGCCAGATATATGGTTTATATTATCATAATACGGGGAACCAGCTGGTATTGGGAAGATCAGAAGGGTCGTTATCATAATATTGACAAAAACTATTTTACACTGACACATAACGATCAAAGGATAAAATTCGATGGAGTTTTTATTGCAATTCATGGTACGCCCGGTGAGAATGGTTTGCTTCAGGGATACTTCGACATGATGGGCATACCATACACAAGCTGTGATGCATTCTGCTCTGCCCTTACATTTAACAAACAGGCATGCAAACTCTTTCTTAAAGAATATGGGATCATTATGGCCAATGCTGTTCTGATAAGAAAAGGAGATACCCTGGATACTGCAAACCTGATCAGCCAGACGGGTTTGCCATGTTTTGTAAAACCAAATGACAGCGGTTCTAGCTTTGGCGTTACAAAAGTGAAAAAGAAGGAGGAATTATTGTCTGCAATTGATATCGCATTTAAAGAGAGCAATGAGGTGCTTATTGAAGCATTCATGAACGGCCGGGAAGTTGCATGTGGTGTTGTTAAAACAAAAAGTAAAACGATCGTTTTGCCTGTTACCGAGATTATCAGCAAAAATGAATTTTTCGATTATGAGGCAAAGTATACGCCAGGTAGATCAGATGAAATTACACCTGCGGATATGCCTTTAGCAGTTACTAACGAGGTACAAAGAATCAGCGAGTTTATTTATAATCTTCTTGGATGTAAGGGAATTGTCAGGGTTGATTTTATAGTTATAGGAGAAAAGCCCTATTTTATTGAAATTAATACAATTCCGGGGATGACAGAAGAAAGTCTTGTCCCAAAAGAGGCTGCAGCTGCCGGTATATCACTTGAAGAATTGTACTCAATGGCTGTTGAGAATATGTTTGTATAACGGCGCAACAGTACTATATGAGAAGCCTGTCTAACCGTTGAGCCATTGAGCCGTTGAGCCTATTTTTTATTTTCCTTTGCCAGTTTCAGAGCACTTGTAGTAGTATAGTACTTAGTGATCATTCCTGGTACCTCCCACTCCGGCAATTTACCTGCCTTAAGATATTCAAGAAATTTGGCGGTCACCTGGCTAAAATGTTCTTCATGACTTACCCTGTACTTTTCAGGAACATTGATCTTAAATGCTGTAGTATTCACGGATTCTATCTGAAGACTATCATAAGGCAATGTCTTTATAACTTCTTTTAATTCTGCAGCAAACTCATTCATTGTTAATCCTTTTATTTTTTCGAGGTAGAGAACAGGCAGAAATTTTTCCTCGGTACCCTGCCTGATGACCAGATCGCATTTTGTACCATGCATCACTGAAAAGTGTGTATCACCACCTCCCGGAGGAGCCTGGTATTTCCACTCTACAGAAACTTTTGCAAAAATCCCTTTTATCTGATATAACATTTCTCCATTTGCAAAAACATTCAACTTTCCATCTTTAACATCCTTCTGAAGATAACCTGGAAAATCATCAAACCCGGTAACTCCTTTAAACTCTTCTTTTGAGATGATGGTAGGCCATCTTTTTGCATTTATCATATTTATATCTGAAGGATTCAGAATTTGCTCCGGGAAACATTCCCATTGAACAAGGTCGACAAGATGTGTTGTTACATCAACAATCCCCTCACCCTGCTGTTGAACATCAAAATACCACGCAGGGCGAAGCACCTGACTTCCTGAAACAACCTTTGAGAAATGATGCACACTTATTTTGGTCACAGCGGGTTCTTTTTTGCTGCCAGTTGTTAATATGCCAAATATCTTAGTATTTTGTGATAGAAGTTTCTGAAGAATTGTAGTCACTTCATACCTCTCAGTCATTATATCGTACAAGAGAACGCCCTTTTCCCTTGCAGTTTTAAAAGTAGCTTCCAGCGAGGGAAAATCTTCGGGTCTGATTATCATAGGCTTATCTGCAAGAACATTGAGACCGGCATTGACTGATTTTGTAATATATTCCGTTTTTTTCATGTTATTCCCCGATAAAACCACAACATTGCCTGATTTTTCAGTGATCATTTTTTCAAGAAAATCAGGACCTGTATAGACTATTTCATTCCATGAGGTTGGATTGACAGGTCTGGCATTGTAAGCTTTGATTCTTTCGAGATGCTGCAGATAATCAGGCCCTTGTGGTGCATAGACATGCACCTCGGGTGAAACCTGATCGTACATGATTTTCTGGACGAGTGCTGCATGAAAATGTCCCGGATCCAAGGTAATCAGTTTTGCCTGCCTGGTTTTTTCCATCGAAGAATCTGATTTGGTAGTTTGATGTTTGGAATCACCACTTCCACAATAAGTTACAACAAAGATTGTAATAAGATATAAAAACAACTTTTTCATATTGCCTTATTTCTTGAGTGAGTCCTGTCTGTACATATCGATCGGATCGCAAGTACATACCAGATTACGATCGCCAAAACCATCGTCTATTCGTCCGACAGAAGGCCAGAACTTATTCTCCACAACCCAATTAAGAGGATATGCGGCTTTCTGGCGATCATAGGGATGATTCCATTCATTTGCTGTAACAACCCTGACAGTATGTGGTGAGTTATGCAAAACATTATCCTCCTTATCTGCTTTGCCATTCTTTATCTCCTCGATTTCATCCCATATTGATTTCATGGCACTGATAAACTTATCTAGTTCCTGAAGTGACTCTGATTCAGTGGGTTCCACCATCAGGGTTCCATGTACCGGAAATGAAAGAGTCGGTGCATGAAATCCATAATCCATCAACCTCTTAGCTATATCTGCTTCGGTTATACCTGCTTCTGTTTTAAAATTCCTGCAATCGAGTATCATCTCATGTGCAACAAAGCCTTCATTTCCGGAGTATAGAGTCTTAAACCATCCCTTCAGTGATGCAGCTATGTAATTGGCATTAAGTATCGCATATTTAGTAGCCTGAGTCAAGCCGTATGAACCCATCATCATCACATAGGCATGAGAGATAGTAAGTATATGCCCGCTTCCGAAAGGTGCACCTGCCACAGCAGTTGTGCCGTGACTTCCTCCAGTTTTAACAAAGTGGTGGGAAGGAAGAAACTCAGCAAGCTTGTCGTTCGTAAGTATTGGACCCATCCCCGGGCCGCCACCTCCATGAGGTATGGCAAAAGTTTTATGAAGGTTAAGATGACAGATATCGGCGCCGATACATCCGGGATTTGTTAGTCCGACCTGTGCATTCATATTTGCGCCATCCATATAAACAAGTCCTCCATTTTCATGGATGATATCTGACATTTCTATTATTGCTGCTTCAAACACACCATGTGTTGAAGGATATGTAATCATAAAACCGGCGAGATTATCTTTATGTTCCTCAGCTTTTTTCTTCAGATCTTCTGTGCTTATATTACCTTTTTCATCACATTCCACAACAATTATCTGCATACCGGCCATAGCGGCACTTGCCGGGTTTGTGCCATGAGCAGAAGAAGGTATCAAAACTATATTTCTGTTTCCTTCTCCCTTTGTGAGATGATACTCTCGAATTACCATTAATCCGGCATACTCTCCTGCAGCTCCGGAGTTTGGCTGAAATGAGATTGCTGAAAAACCGGTAATTTCTTTAAGCGTCTCTCCTAATTCATCCATAATCTGATAATAGCCCTGTGCCTGGTCTTTTGGAACGAAAGGATGAATATTTCCAAATTCAGGCCAGCTCATAGCAAACATCGAACTTGCAGGATTAAGCTTCATAGTACAGGAACCCAGGGAAATCATACAATGCGTAAGTGAAAAATCTTTTCTTTCGAGCATCTTGATATACCTCATCATCTCAGTCTCGCTATGGTACTTGTTAAAAGCTCCCCCTAGCAGGAAAGATGACTTTCTCAGAAACTTCTCCTCAAGAATTTCACAATGGCAATAAGAATTGATTTTGACCTTTTCCTTACCTGCTGCCTTCACAAAAATATTCACGATGGTATCTATTTCTTCTATAGTTGTTATTTCATCCGTGCTTATAACCACAGAATTATCGCCCGGATAATAGAAGTTCATTTCAGCTTCAAGTGCAAGCTTTTTAATAGTTTCTATTGAAACACCAACACCAGGGATGATCTTTAAGGTATCAAAGAATACAGAATTCAGTTGCCTGAATCCCAGCTCTTTGAGGTTGTAATTTATTGTACATGCGGCATTATGTATATGTTGAGCGATTTTTTTCAATCCTTCAGGGCCGTGGTATTGCGCGTACATGCCTGACATTGTGGCAAGAAGCGCCTGAGCTGTACAGATATTTGAAGTAGCCCTCTCCCTTTTTATATGCTGTTCACGTGTCTGCAATGCCATCCTTAATGCACTGTTTCCCTGGGCATCAACCGATATTCCGATAATTCTTCCGGGCATACCACGTTTAAACTTGTCTTTAGTTGCAAAATATCCTGCATGCGGACCACCGAAACTCATCGGCAGTCCCATCCTCTGGTTTGAACCGACAACAATATCAGCACCCCACTCCACGGGAGGGGTCAGTATAGCAAGACTCATCAGATCAGCAGCCACTCCTACAAGAGCTCCTGCCGTATGAGCCAGACTGGTAAATGATTTATAGTCTCTTAATTCACCTGATGCGGCAGGGTATTGTACAAAGGACCCGAAGTAAGATTCATCAAAAGAAACTGTTGTATATTTTCCTGAAACAAGCTCAATTCCAAGTGGCCTTGAACGTGTTTTTATCACATCAAAAGTTTGAGGAAAAATATCTTCATCAACAAAAAACTTATTAGCTCCGGCCTTCACTGAAGCTCTCGACCGGGCATTGAACATCATTATCATAGCTTCTGCAGCTGCGGTTGACTCATCGAGCAATGATGCATTGGCAATCTCCATACCTGTAAGTTCAATGATCATTGTCTGAAAATTCAGAAGAGCTTCCAGTCGGCCTTGTGAGATTTCAGCCTGATAAGGAGTGTAGGAAGTGTACCATGAAGGATTTTCAAGTACGTTCCTGGTAATCACGGACAAAAGAGCAACACCATAATACCCCTGCCCGATGAATGAACGGAACATTTTGTTCTTCTGCCCGAGAGATTTAATATGATTAAGATATTCAAATTCACTCATCGCTTCAGGAAGTCTAAGCGGCTTTTCGATCATTATTGATCGGGGAACAGTCTTTTCGATCAGCTCTTCAAGTGAATTAACGCCTATTGTCTTTAGCATCTTTGGCAACTCATGTTCACGCGGTCCATTATGTCGGTTAACAAATTTATCTGATGTCATATATTTAATTTTATCTAAATAGTATTTGTAAGATATGAGTAATTACGAAGGATAATTATAAGAAATTGATTGCACAATTAACAGGATTTAAATCAGTTAAAAAATGGGTTTGATTTCATTTCCCTTTCGATAGATGTTTCATCCCCATGACCGGGATATACAACAGTTGACGGAGGAAGAACAAATAATTTATTCTTTATACTTTTAATAAGCGCATCATAATCTCCACCAGGCAGGTCGGTTCTTCCAATACTTCCGGCAAAGAGGGCATCACCTGTAAAAACGCAACCGTTCTTTTCACTATAGAATGCAAGGCTTCCGGAAGTATGCCCCGGAACATGAAGTGCTGTAAGTTCTGTTGTCCCAAAAGCAACCTTCTGATTATCTGCTAGGAAGCCGGCAGGTTCAGGTGGATCTTTCATTGTAATACCAAAAAGCATAGCGTGCTGGCTTGCATTCTTCCTGTTCATCTCATCAAATTCACTTGAAAAAGTTCTCAGACCATATTTTTCGAGAACAAATCTGTTTCCAAAGACATGATCAAGATGGCAATGTGTATTCAATAACAATACCGGATTAACACGTTTATCTTTTATAAAATCCTCAAGCCTTTCAGATTCCTCCTTATCGTAGCAACCGCAATCTATTATTGCACAATCATCGGAGTCATCAACAAGTATATAAGTGTTTACTTCAATCGGGGAAAAAATAAATTTAAAAATTTCCATAATAAATTATTTTCCATTGACGGTTCCTTTAAGCATAGGCACAAAAACAAAATTCCCATGCCCCGAACGTTCGAAACCATCAGGTCCTGTTCTTTCCACAACGGTCATAACCTGGTAACTGGAATCACCAAGAGGTACAACCAGTCGTCCTCCGGTCTTAAGTTGATGAAGGAGCGACTCCGGGACCTCCGAAACTGCAGCAGTGATAATAATACCATCATATGGACCGTACTGGGGCTTACCCTCGTATCCATCGCCATAAAAAAAATCTGCAGAGTATCCAAGGGAAGTCAAAATCCCCTGGGCTTTTAAAAAAAGTTCTCTGAAACGCTCGATAGTATAAACTTTTGCCCCCATTTCGGCAAGTATCGCTGCCTGATAGCCCGACCCGGTCCCTATTTCAAGAATTTTATCCCTTTTTTTCACTCTTAACAGGGAAGATTGAACTGCAACCGTATAAGGCTGTGATATTGTCTGTCCGGATGTAATAGGGAAAGCCTTATCGACATAGGCATGAATTAGAAATGCAGGGTCCATGAAGAGATCCCGTGGAACTGTATCAATGGCTCTAAGTACCTCTTCATCCGAGATACCTTTTTGCCGGAGCTCAGCTACAAGTTTTTTTCGTTTTCCTTTTGCTTCAAATGTATCTGCCATATGATCTTCGGAACCAAAATATATTTCCGACAAAAGTATAAAAAATGGAGACAGTAATCATCTGAAGTTGCACTCATTTCTTATATAACCCCAATGAGCTTTTAATATTATTCCAGATTAAATTTGGCTAAGGGTTTGTACACAGGTCCTGAATGAAGGAGGATGCTTTCGTAAAGGATAACCTCAGGCACCGGAATTATTTGTAATTCAGAATTTTGATATTGTTCTATTAAAATTCCGAGTGTCTCCCTGTCATTAAGTTGTTTTATACGTCCGATTGTCAGATGAGGATTAAAAGGACGGTCCTCCAGCTTAATATTCAATCCCTTTAACCCCTTGATTATAATTTCATAAAGATGCACTAATTTTTCAGATGTCTCAATGCCGGTCCAGATAATACGCGGATCTCTTGAATTCCTGAAAACGCCTAATCCTTTGAGAATAAGTTCAAATCTCTCTGTCTCTTTACATTTTTCCTTCAACATTGAACTGATAAGTTTTATCATATTCTCCTCTGTATCTCCTAGAAAGGCAAGAGTTATGTGAATATTATCGGAGCTTGTCCATTTGATTATGTCATTACTCAGACCTGACTTAAGCGAAGAGATCATCAATAATAGAGGTTCTTCTGCTTCGACTTTCAACGCGATAAAAATACGTTTCATTTTATCATTTCTGTTCACGGATTTTACTTATAACCTGCCAGCATCAATCTCCAGGATGATTGATTCTATAAGAGCATCCTCACCATTTGGATCATATTCTTCTTTAAGGTTTGAGCCGAAAATACGGGCTATACCCTGCCAGAAAGCTGCGGCAAGCTTTCCACGATAATCTTTTATAAGTGTATATGATGTATTCTGCGTCTCCCTGTCAATCAGCTTGATAAGTAAACGACCCTGTGTGATTGTCATATCCCGGATATCTCCTTCATAATCTGCAAAAACATTCTTTTCCACCTTTTTCAAATATTCTTTACGTTCCTTCTCACTTTTGATATTACTTATATCCTGATCTACCTTGAATAATTTGGTCCTCACCATTAAGGCATATGGATAAACTTTCTTCAGGTTATAGACAAGTCTTTCGTATTTACGAAAATCACTTTTCCTGGTGAATTGGGGATGGGCATAAACCGTCACTTCCTTTATTTCAACTTCCGGTAACATCACACCATTTCGTTTCACGTTCTGCAACAGGTAAGATTTACCCTGCAGAGTATCATTCCGTTGTTTTAATGAATCAATCTGTCCTGTGGAATCAGCGACATAAATAAAGAATAGCAGTATTGCAGAAATCAGTCTCACAAACAGATTTTTTGCAAATGTATCAAATTCCGGGCCACATCTTGTTATCCATAGAGTTGCTTTTATGTACCAGGAAATCAGGAAAACTTTAGTTCCGGTTTGTATTGCGTAGTTTAAAAAGTAAATTTGTTAAAAGTATTTTTATGCCATTCTCAGTTGAAGATCTTGACGATCAGAAAAGATTCAGACTATTTCTGACTATTCCTTACAAGGACCTGATTCATTTTGTATTTGAGTACTTAAAGAAAAAATCAGGACTTGTTTTTCTCTTCTGGTTTCTTTGTTTCTTGTTTCTAAGCTTAACAGTTATTATAAGGATAAAAATTGCAGGAAACTTCCCGAGGACCCACATTCTTTTTCACTCTTTCACCGGGATGATAGTTCTACCTCTAGCCTGCATTCCGGTGCATGAGCTATTACATATAATACCTTATTATATCACAGGAGCAAGAAACATCAGATTCGGAATGGATCTTAAACAGTACCTTTTTTATGTGACGGCTCACAGGTGTGTTGCAACACCACTTCAGTTCATGATTGTGGCATGGACACCTTTCATTATTATCAGTTCAGGATTGGTGCTTCTTGTCTTTCTTCTGCCCGGTTTGTGGAAATGGAGCCTTTCGCTCTTTCTGTTTGCACATGCAACAATGTGTGCAGGCGATTTTGCATTGCTGAATTTGTACTATCTGAACAGAAATAAAAAGATCTACACCTGGGATGATGTGGATAGAAAAGAGGCCTACTTTTATGAAGAACTAAATTGAAAGGTTGAATAATTTAAAATCTTTCTTTTGCCAATATCAATATATCATCCTCTTTAACGACAGGCCTGATCCTGAAAGAGTACTCATATTTTTTATCACGCAGCCGGTATTTTGGATGAATTGGTGCACCCCATGAATTATCACCGCCTACACCCATCTGCCCCAGATCAACATTCAGGTTAACCAGGTCGCGCGGTTTAACATCAATTGTATGGGTATTTGCAGTTTTCGCATCTTTCCTGTATTGTGATAACTTTCCGGGAGATTCAAAATCATCATGAATATTATTGAGAGCAGCAAAACAGAATAAAGGATCTCCGCTTACAAAAATCCCGCTTCCATTATCGTTAGTCAGCGTGAGCCACCTGGTATCGGTTTTGTACCCATTTTCCTGAGGCCTGATATAGGGAGTGTACTGGTCTGCAACTGTACTTTCATAAAGGCCAACATCAGCTGAAGTTTTCCTGTCAACGTAATTTTCATGAGGTCCGCGTCCGAGCCATTTCAGATTGGTAAAGTCCTCAGGAAGCTGCATTTGCATTCCCATCCTCGGTATCTCCGGAATGTTGTCGGATAATTTCGAGAACTGATTTTTAATTATCACGTCAGCTGATCCAAATATTGTGAATGATGTTACATAGCCTCCAATTTTTTTGCCGTTTGCATCCGGAATGTCATAATTAAAAGTAACCACTACTTTTCCCAATTCAGGCTGACTTATATTCGCTTTAGTCACAAGTATTCTTTCACCGGCCTTTTTCCAAACACCAAGCAACTTATCCATGTCGTAACCATAGTCGTTATCAGTAGGTGGTCTCCAGAAATCAGGTTCCGGACCTTTTTTGAAAATTTCCTTCCCTTTGTAGTTGAATGATGTCAATCTGCCTGTACCCAGATCAAAAACCATCTTCATGTCAACGCCGCTTACTTGCAGATTTTTATCAAAAGTTTTCGTCTGAAGAACAGCAAGGTTATTCTCTTTTGCAATAACTGGTTTCCCTTCTACAGGTAATTTAAACTGAGCAGTAGCATAAACATGATCTTCCGGCACATAATTCCATTCATCGCTTCGTGAAAGCCTCATATTAAGAAAATACTCTGCTCCCGGAACAGGATCAATCTTCTTAAGAGGTAACAGGAAAGCTATTTCTGCTTTAGGCCTGAAGTCAGGAAGCGGAATTTTCCCGGATTGAACTACTTTTCCATCTGATACAACCTCCCAATCAAAATTAAACTCTGACAGATTAGTGAAATCATATTTATTTTTAATTTTTATCATCCCTGTTTTGAGGTCAACCGGCTCAAAACCAACATACTGATAAACTTTGTTCACTTCAAACAGTCCGGGATGCGGTGTTCTGTCAGGCCACACGAGGCCGTTAATGTTGAAGTTCCCGTCGCTGGGGATGCCTTCATCACCATAATCGCCACCATATGTCCAGTATTTTTCGCCATTTTCATTCGTCTTAAGAAATCCCTGGTCAACCCAATCCCATATAAATCCGCCCTGCAATTTTGGATATTTTTCAATTACATCCCAATAATCCTGAAAATTACCTGTTGAATTGCCCATTGCATGTGCATACTCGCACATTATCATTGGTCTGTCGTTTTTTACATCCTTTGCATAGGCTTCAATTTCTTCAATAGTTGCATACATATTGCACCAGATGTCAGTATGACGTTCAGGAGTATTCGTGCTCTTTTCTGCCCGTTCATACTGAACCGGACGTGATACATCCCGTCCTTTGATCCATTTGTAGCCATTCAGGAAATTATGACCATCACCTGCTTCATTTCCCATTGACCAGATAATGACTGAAGGATGATTCTTGTCTCTCTCGACCATACGTTGCATCCTGTCGAGATGTGCTGCAGCCCATTCAGGTTTATCGGCCAAAGTGACATCTTTATCGTATCCCATACCATGCGATTCAATATCAGCCTCATCAATAAGATAAAGCCCGTATTTATCGCACATCTCATACCAGAACTCCTGTTGCGGGTAATGGCACGTCCTCATAGCATTTATATTATTGCTTTTCATTGTCCTGATATCCTTCAGTACAGTTGCCTCATCAATAACATGCCCTGTTATATCATTATGCTCATGCATATTAACACCCTTTAAACGGATTGCAACACCATTAACAAGAAGCTGTGAATTAACTATTTCCACTTTTCTGAATCCTATTTTTGTACTTACACTTTCAGAGACATTTCCGTTTTTATCTTTAAGGCTTATAACCAGTGAATAAAGGTTTGGCTTTTCAGCTGACCATTTTTTTATTCCCTTAATGTTTCTCTTAAAATTTACTGATGCCTTATCACCCGAAATTTTGACATCTTTAGATTCAATGAAAAGTCTTTGCTTACCTTCAAAAAGCGATGCATCAACGACGAAATTGTTATCATTCGCTAAAGAGCCTTTTAATATAACATCCAGTTTCAGAAGACCATCTTTGTAATTGTTCTCCAGGTCGCCGACAGCAAAAAAGTCTTTGATATACGTTTTTGGCCGGGCATGAAGGAATACTGTCCGCTGTATGCCACTTAATCTCCAGAAGTCCTGATCTTCAAGATAACTTCCATCGCACCATCTGTAAACTTCCACTGCAACAGAGTTTTTTCCACTTCTAAGGTATTTTGTAATATTAAATTCCGCAGGCATTTTGCTGTCCTGGCTATATCCGACCAGTTTCTCATTTACCCAGACATAAAAAGCTGAACTTACGGCACCGAAATGGAGAAATACTTCTTTATTTTTCCAGTCAGAGGGAACAGTGAAATTCCTTTTATATGAACCGACCGGATTCCAGTCGTGCGGAATAGCCGGTGGAACTTTTTTATATATATAGGATGTAGCGGATGAACCAGGAGCTTTCGAATCTTTTAGTCCAGGTTTTGGAGAGGTTACTCCTTTTGTCAGGTTATGTGAATTGAATACATCCTCCCAGGTCCAGAAAGGGTAGACAATATTTGCATAAACCGGAACATCATAACCTTTCATCTGCCAGTTTGAAGGCACCTCAATCTCTTTCCAGTCGCGCATATCATAATCATCTTTAAAGAACCAGAATGACCGCTGATCAGGTGTTTTAGACCAGTTGAATTTCCACATGCCATCAAGAGTTTTGTAGTTTGGAGAATTTGCTTTTATTGCCTCAAGCGCGCTCTGTTCATCAGGATAACTAATAAGAGATGCGTGCGGATCTTCCCTGTTTATATTAAACACCTGCGGATTTTCCCAGTCGCGGGGCTCCTTTTCTGTGAAGGGAACTCCTTCATACTTGCTTAGTTTTTTACATGCTGAAAATGAAACGGCAATCATAAGGACATAAAATGACAATCTCTTCATGGCATCTGAATTTTAACTGACATAAAGTTAATAAAAAATGTGTTCGTACAATTGTAAAATCATTCTACGTGACAGTATCAGAAAAAACCATTTTAACCAGATAATCCAAGAAATTTACTGACTATAGAGATATCTGAAGGTGAATTAATGTTTGTGAAAGCATTTTTGGATTTTTCGGATCCTTCAATTTGCATGTAGCGAACATCTGTCTTTTTTATAAAATCTCGTATTGCATAATCGTTATCTCCATTAAGATAATCTTCGAGAATGCTGATAAGAGTTTTTTTATAAATTCCATGAAGTGGTTCGATATAATTATCAATCTGCGGAATAAGAACATCACATTCATTACTGTTGTAATAATCTATCTGCCATGCAATAATTTCCTTATCAAGCAGGGGCATGTCTCCAGCAAATACAAAGACAGCCTCTGCAACAGATTCTTTAAGGGCAGTGTGGATTCCGCCAAGAGGTCCTTTATTTAATAACCAATCACCAATAATCTTGTAAGTATTGTATTCCTGAAATTCATCAGGTTTATTTGTAACTATAATTATCTCACAGAAAATATCACCAATAGTATCAATAATTCTTGAAATAATCGTTTTACCATCAATTTCAATCCTTGCCTTTATTATGCCATCAAATCGTTTACTGTCGCCCCCGGCCAGAATTACCCCTGAAATATTATGTACCTTCATAACAATCCGGTCATTACCTCATTCTTATCAAAATAAATATTTTCTTTCCTGAATTTCATTTGCACATCTTTAGTTTTTTTTATAAATTGATAGGTTGACATTTACAGCCTTCAACAAATATAAAAAATTAATTCGGCTCCCCTGCATTTCAGAGAATTAACATATAATAACCTTACTATTATGAATAAAAAAATCACTGCGCTTTATGCGGATTACAAGCAAGGACTAACAAGTCGACGCGACTTTGTAAGGAAACTTGCTATTGTTGCCGGCAGTTCGGCTGCTGCGATGGCACTGCTTCCTGTTCTGGAAGACAATAGTTCAAAAGCTTCCGGAACTATTCAGGATAATCCTGAAATCATGTCTGAATTTATCAGATACCCGGGTGAAACAGGAGATATAAGAGCCTTTCTTTCCCGTCCAAAGGAAGGTAATAAATTTCCGGCCGTGATTGTCATTCATGAGATATGGGGACTGAATACCCATATTATGGAGGTTACTAAAAGGTTAGCAAAAGAAGGTTTCTTTGCTTTGGCTCCGGATGCTCTTTCTCCAATAGGAAATACGCCTGAAAATGATCAGGAAAAAGCTATGTCTATGATCCGGGGACTGGACCAGGGACAAACGGTCAAAAATTTTGTGGCCGCGGTGAAATTTTTAAAAACGAATCCGCTTTCAACGGGGAAAGTCGGATGCACTGGTTTTTGCTGGGGAGGAGGTATGACGAACCAGGTGGCGGTTAATTCTCCTGATCTTGATGCTGCAGTTCCTTATTATGGTATGCAGCCGACTTCAGACGACGTAGCCAAAATAAAAGCCCCTCTCATGGCCCATTATGGAGCAAATGATCCTCGAATTGATGATGGAATACCGGCTTTTGAAGCAGCATTGAAGAAATATAAAAAAGAATATCAGATATTTATTTATGAGGGAGCCGGCCATGGATTTAATAACGACTCCAATCCTGAACGTTATAATGAGAAAGCGGCAAAGCTTTCATGGTCAAGGACGATAGCCTTCTTTAAAGAAAAGCTGAAATAGAACCACGAATCGGGAGGGAAAGGATTCATAATAAACGAGAGAGTATGATTATAGGGGTGAGTTCACAAGGAAAGACCACTGTTTTTCCATTCCGTACTTATTGCTTCAACAAACGGACGGCAATGATTAAAAAAGTACTTATATCCTTTGCAGAGATAGTTTAAGTCTGGCTCTCCATCAGGAGTTAAAATGAACCGGTTTTTAGGGCACTCCCCATTACACATTGACCGGACTTCACATTCGAGGCAGCATTTCGGAAGCTTGACAGATTTGGCTCTGCCAAATTCTTTTTGCCTTTTGCTTTCAAGGAAATAGGTCAGAGAATGATCCATGATATTGCCAAGCAAATAATCTTTGTTTACATAATGATCGCAGGAATAAAAATCTCCATTATGTTCAACAACTGGTACCCTGCCGCAGTTAATTTTGAAAATGCATAATGTATGTTCCTGATCAAATGCAGTCCGGGCAGCCTCCTCAAAGATCTGGATTTTTATTTTGCCTATATCATTTTCAATCCATACATCAAAGACATCACTCAGGAAATGTCCGAATGCTTCGGAAGGAACTGAATCTGTGCTGACTCCTGTTAAGGAATCACTATCAGGCACTACAAGGGGAAGAAAAGTTATATATTTTGGTCCCCTTTGTTTAAGAAAGTCGTAGATAACAAGCGGATGCTTTACATTTTCAGCATTTACAACACAAAGTATCTCAGGGGTAACACCATGTCTTTTTAAAAGCTGATATCCACTGTCAACCTGATGCCATGTTTTACTGTCATCTTTTGTCCGACGGTATATATTATGAAACTCCGCCGGGCCATCAATACTGATACCAATTATGAAGCCCTCCTGAGCAATAAACCTGCACCACTCTTCATTAATAAGCGTTCCATTGGTCTGGATGCCATTCACAATCGTCCTGCCCGCTGGTTTGTGAGCCGATTGAAGTCTCAGAACTTTCCTGTAGAAGTCAATTCCAGCCAATAAAGGTTCACCACCATGCCATGAAAAAGCTATAATATTTTCTGTTGAAGCCTCAATATGTTGTATGATATATTTTTCCAGTATATCATCAGTCATAATAAAATGACTTGTATGCGGGTACAGATCCCTCTTACCCAGATAATAACAATATCTGCAACTGAGATTGCAGGTCGACCCGACAGGTTTGGCAAATATCTGAAAATCACTTAAAGTCTGTTCCATTTAATGATATTTTCTTCCCCGGGTTTTGGGAGGTTCATTCTTATGCGCCATTCCACTGGAAAATAGTTATTCACCCTGTTACCGAGATTATTGACGAAACCAAGGTTAATACCTTGGAAAGTTACGATATTCCATCCCTTTATCGCATTATTAAGCGCGATTTTATCTCTTCTCATGAACGCCAGCGCTTCAGTAAGATTAATTTCATGTGCCGGGAATGCACCAGTTTTTATTGCTGGAGACAGAGCAAGTTCATGTGAAGGCACATTATTTTTGTTTTTGATCTCAAATACTTTTGTCCCGGCTTTTACAATTTTCAGGTTGCTATAAATGTGTATGTAATCATCCAAAGCACATGGAAGAGCGAAAAGTTCATCTCCCCGTTTGAAAACTCTGTCTTTTGAAAATTGAGTCCATTGATATGCAACATTGAGATCGTTTTTATCTGGCTGGAGTTCAGGTTTCCTCAGGCTTTTTATCCCGGCCTTTTCCTGCTTACCGGTTTTTCGGACGGCTGAGATAAAGAAACCTTCGCCCTTCACCTTATCGGGATAAAAGCCATATCCAAAAATACCTTCGAAGTCGATTTCGATAATTCTCTTAAAATCTGAAACATCCAGTCTTATAATTTCTGCCTCTTGCTTCCCGATAAACCATCTTATGTTTTCCTCATTTTCTCCTGGATTAAAAGTGCAGGTACTATAAACCAGTACTCCGTTCTCTTTCAAAGCTGGCCATACATCCATCAAAATCCTCTTCTGCCTTTCAGAACAATGAACCATATTCACGGCGGACCATTCTCTGACAGCAGTTTCTCCCCTGAACATGCCTTCCCCGGAGCAGGGAGCATCTACAACTATAATATCAAAAAATCCCGATAATCTTCCGAATGCAGATGGATCGTTCTGTGTCACCAGGGTATTCCCCAAACCCCATTTTGTAATTGTTTCAGCGAGAATTGCGGCTCTTGACCTGATTGCATCATTAGCGACCAATAGATTTCCCGGGCCAATTATATCAGACAAATGAGTGCTTTTCCCTCCTGGAGCAGCACACAGATCAAGCACCCGTAAATTTCCCTGGAGACCGGAAGTTTGCCTGATTACCTGTTCCAGGAACATACTTGAGGCTTCCTGCGGGTAGTAACAACCTGAATGAAAAAGAGGATCAAGTGTATATGAGGGTCTGGTTTCCAGATAAAATCCATTCTTGCACCACGGAACAGGCTCAGAATTTAAAGGCCTTTTGTTCCACTTTGACTTATTAATTCTTAAACTGACCGGAGATGGCTCTTCCAGAGCCTTAATGAGTGCTTCTGCATCGATATATTTTTGAGTATGAATCCTTCTTGCAAATTCGTCCGGGAACATATTATTAATTTGGTTTGCGGTGTGTGGTATTAGTTTTAAATTCCTTTCTATGTTTTTTCCGCGTTTCTGTTATGTTTTCTCCAGAGATAAAAAACAGGTATGCCAAGAATCACAATTCCCAGTCCCGGGAAGGTATAATCAGGTTTATAGATTAATAGTATCACCATTATTGTTATCGTGGTTAAAATATAAATTGACGGTATAACAGGGTAACCAAATGCTTTATAAGGTCGTGGAATATCAGGCCGTTTTATCCTTAGTATAAATATCGCAAGAATAGTTAATGTGAAGAAGATTAAAACAGCAAAGATCACATAATCAAGAAGGTTTCCATATGTACCTGACAAACAAAGAAGTACGGACCAGATTCCCTGAATAACAATTGCAAAACCAGGAACACCTTTTTTGTTTAATTCTCCTGTTTTTCTGAAAAAGAGACCATCTTTTGCCATAGCATAATAAACACGCGGAGCAGCCATTATGAGGCCATGGTTGCATCCAAAAGTGCTTATCATAATAAATATGGCCATAATAACAGCAGCGTAATCTCCAAATACAACACTCATTACAGATGTTGCAACCCTGTCGTCTGTTGCATACTGAATACCGCGGCTAAGCACATCTGCACCATCGGGAGATCCTGACAATGGTAGAATTTTAATGTAGATAAAATTTGTAAGAATGTACATTATTGAAACTATCAAAGCCCCGAAAAAGAGGCTTAAGGGAACATTTCGTTTCGGATTTACCACCTCACCCGAAAGATAGGTAACACTATACCATGCATCTGATGAGAATAATGAACCTACCAGTGCTGTTCCTATAGCAGTAATAAGAGAAAATCCGACAAGAGGGATCACCTGGTTACCAGGGCCCACCTTACTTGCCTGCCAGAAAACTTCTTTATTTATTCCCCAAGAATTTATGTTTTTTGTAGCAAGAAAACCTATGGCAACAAATCCTAAAAGGGCAATAACCTTAGTTGATGAGAAGAAGTTCTGAACTGTCTTTCCGGTTACTATTCCCCTGGTATTGAGCCATGTCAGGAATGAAATCATACCTATGGCAACTATCATTGTGCTTTTGATCTTCAGAGGACCTGCCCGGAAGAGGATATTCTTTTCGGAAACCCAGGGGAACAGAACACCTGAAAATTTTGCAAATGCCACTGCCACGGCAGCAATAGTTCCACACTCAATAACAAGGAAAGTAGTCCACCCAAACAAAAATCCGATCAGAGGATGATAAGCTTCCTTCAGGTAAACATACTGGCCGCCTACGTGTGGCATCATCGAGGCCAGTTCGCCGTAACTGATTGCCCCTATCAGAGTTATTATTCCGGTGATGATCCAGACCATAAGCAACCAGCCTGGAGATCCTACATTCCGTGCAATATCTGCGCTTACAATGAAGATTCCTGATCCTATCATTGCACCGGAAACAATTGATATTCCGTCGAAAAGATTTACACGTTTCTGAAGGAGATGGTTTTCTTCCTGCATAATATCAGTTTATATTAACAAAATTAACTATTCAAATGAAACATACGAAAAGTGAAATAATATTTTGATAAGGTGAAAGAAGTAGTAAATTTGATTTTGCCAAACTTTATAATGATAATAAAAACTAAATCTATGAAAAGGATTATTTCATCGGTCACTGTTGCCTTCCTCTTTCTAAGTGTGTACGCACAAAAATACGACCAGCTCGCCAAAACTCCTCCAATGGGATGGAACAGCTGGAACAAGTACGGATGCAATGTAAGTGAAGCTCTTATTATGGGAATGGCTGATGCTATGGTCAGCAGCGGGATGAAGGATGCTGGCTACGAATATGTTGTAATTGACGATTGCTGGCAGGTTTCGCGAGATGAGAATGGCCAGATAGTTGCAGATAAGGATCGTTTCCCTCATGGGATTAAATACCTTGCAGATTATATTCACTCAAAAGGACTGAAGTTTGGTATCTACTCCTGTGCCGGAACACTAACCTGTGCAGGGCGCCCTGCAGGCTGCGGACATGAATACCAGGATGCCCTGACCTATGCACGTTGGGGCGTTGATTATTTAAAATACGACTGGTGCAACACTGGTACACAGGAACCAAAAGCTTCATATACTATAATGCGTGACGGCCTTTATGCTGCAAAGAGACCAATTGTATTCAGTATTTGTGAATGGGGTTCAAACAAACCGTGGGAATGGGCCGGACAGGTTGGTCACTTATGGCGTACCACCGGTGACATCTCGGATTCATGGAATAGTATGATAGAGATTTTTTCACAGCAGAAAGACCTTGCCAGGTATGCCGGACCTGGTCATTGGAATGACCCTGACATGCTGGAAGTTGGTAACGGCGGAATGACAACGGAGGAATATAAGACTCATTTTTCATTATGGTGCATGCTGGCTGCGCCATTGATAGCAGGAAATGATCTTCAGAATATGACTCCCGAAATTAAATCAATTCTTGTCAATAAGGAGATCATTGCCCTTGATCAGGATTCACTCGGAAGACAAGGGATATGCTGGAGAGATAATGGCGATTATCAGATATGGATGAAAATGCTCGCCAAAAATGAAAAAGCCATATGCCTGCTTAACAGAGGTGATGAAAAAAAGAGTGTTCTGGTCGACTTTGCACTTCTGGCACAGGCAAGTGCAATGAGTTGGGGGCCTCCATATCCATTTAAACTTGAAAATTTCACAGTCAGAGATTTGTGGGATCATAAGGACCTTGTACTGAAAGAATCATCTATGTATATTGATCTGCTTCCTCACTCGGTTAAGGTGTACAGGTTTTTGAAAAAATAATTATTATTAAACAGGTAGAGTCGCCCAAATTGGGCGACTCTACCTGTTTTCCTGATAAATATATTCCGGACTAATCAGTTTGCGAACTGAACCTCTTTCCCTGTTAATCTGATCCTTCCCATTAGCACCTGGGTAAACTGCGGGTCAAGGTATCCTTTGAAACCCGGTTGTTTGCCTCCTATAGAGATAGTAAAGTACCCCGGCTCAATTACCCGTTTTGACTTATTATTTATAATGGAGAATTGACGTGGTTCAAGTTTGATCTCAACGACTTTATTTTCACCGGTCTTAAGTGAAACCCTTGTAAAACCCTCCAGTTGGCGGATTGGTCTGGGCGTAGAAGCTTTTTCATCCGTCAGGTATAGCTCAACCACTTCATCACCAGAAACTTTTCCGGTATTTGTTACAGTGACTTTTACAGTGACTTTCTCTCCTGCAACAATCTTTTCCGGAATTGATAAGTCGCTATATTTAAAGGTCGTATAACTAAGCCCGTAACCGAACGGATATAATGGTTCCTGGGTAAAAAACCTGTAAGTCTTGCCTGTCATATCATAATTTTCGAAAGCAGGGATCTGATCAATTGATTTATAATATGTTACTGGAAGTCTTCCGGCAGGATTATAATCACCAAAAAGTACATCAGCTACAGCATTACCGCCCTGTTGTCCTCCATAACCAGCAAGTAATATCGCGGCAGCTTTTTCCTGGGCTTTATTTATCGATAAAGCACCTCCGCTTGTCAACACTACAATTACAGGTTTCCCGGTCGCAGTAACCGCATCAAGGAGCTTTTCCTGAGTAGCTGGAAGATTCAGGCTGGTTCGATCGCCACCACTAAATCCTTCAATCTTTATCGGCATTTCTTCACCTTCAAGACGCTGAGACAAACCTAGAACGAGGACTACTGCATCAGCCTCTTTTGCTGCTGTAACAGCCTGTTCTATCATTGCCGGTCTTGGTGGCGCCCATAAAAGCTCAATGGCTGCATCGCCGGCATAGTTTTTATAGAATACTTCTATCTTATATTTTTTGCCGGCCTGGAGTTCAGCCGGTGCTTCAATATGAATGGCTTCATGCTCATTCATCGAAGAAATCAGCTTTTTACCGTCAAGACGGATTTCGTAACCGGATGATCCCAATCCACCAATGACATAAGTTCCTGAAACTGGAGGAACCAGATAGGTCGTCCATCGTATGCCAAAATTGTCATCGGGCATGTCATACCTTGGGGAGAAATGTTCCCAATAGAAATTGATATTATCATCAACTCTTGTGAAAACAGGATCACCGTTCATCTCTGTGTTATTAAAATACTCACCGTAAGCGCCCTGGATTCCTTCGGGTGTCTCGAGGTATCTGGAAGGGATTGGAATTAAATTATGGATACCCTCTGCCAGATCGCTACCTTCTGCATAGATTATTTTAGTAGCCGGGGTAAGTTTACCGGTAATCCCTTTCAGGACAGTAACTGGATCCTTTGGTATGCCATTATAATTGCCTATCAATGATTCATAGTTGTCAGCATTAGGGCCGATAACTGCTATGGTTTTAATATCTTTTGAAAGAGGAAGAGTATTATTTTCATTCTTCAGGAGGACTACTGATTTTCTGGCTGCCTGACGTGAAAGGGAATTATTATAATCAGAGCAGTTTACAAAAAAGGGTATTTGTGCATAAGATACCATCTCCTCCGGATCAAACATCCCAAGTTTGAACCTGGCAGTGAAGATCCTTTTTACAGCAATATTGATATCATTCTCAGTTAGCAATCCCCTGTTAACAGCCGCGACAAGATTTTTATAGTCAGATCCGCATTCAAGGTCAGTGCCGGCTTTAACAGCCTGGGAAGCTGCCTCAGCCGGATCTTTTGCAAAATGGGTAAATTTATAAAAGTCGGAAATAGCCCAGCAGTCGGAAACTATATAACCTTTAAAACCCCACTCATTACGAAGGATTCCATACAAAATAGGGTTGGCACAACACGGATAATCTCTGAACATATTATAAGCGCCCATTACAGAATACACTCCCGCATCAACTACAAGTGTTCTGAATGCGGGCAGGTATGTCTCCCGGAGATCCACTTCGCTGACCTTAGCATTAAATGAATGTCTCAATGGTTCAGGACCTGAATGAACTGCATAATGCTTGGCTGTAGCAACAGTTTTGAGATATTTAGGATCATCGCCCTGCATCCCTTTTACAAACTCATAACCCATTCTTCCGGTAAGGAACGGATCCTCTCCATATGTTTCATGCCCCCTGCCCCACCGTGGATCGCGGAAGATATTTATATTTGGGGACCAGAAAGTAAGTCCCTGGTAGATACCTGTTTTGCCTCTTCTTTGAAACTCATGATATTTTGCCCTTGCCTCATCAGAGATAGCATTTGCCACACTTAATAAAAGCGTTTCGTCCCACGAGTTTGCAATTGTAATTGATTGAGGAAACACGGTTGCATAACCTGCTCTTGCGACGCCATGCAGTGCTTCATTCCACCAGGTGTAAGCAGGAATACCCAGCCTCGGAATTGCCGGTGCAGTATAAAGCAACTGATCGGCCTTTTCCTGAAGAGTCATCCTTGAAACAAGATCATTGACTCTTTCTTCAAGGGGAAGAGATGGATTCCGGAAAGGGAATAGGTACGGGCTCTGCTGTGCTCGTATTATAATTGAAGTTGCAGACAAGAATAAAAACAGTACAAGTGAAAATACCTTTTTCATAAGTAGAAATCTAAATTTGTTTCACACGTTTAAATACGAATTAAACCTTAGGCAAAGTCCATGGTTCTCTGTAACTCGGAATAAGAAAATTGTTGGCTTCTGTGTCATTTGTAAATTTTGTTCCATCCCAGATGAGCTTTTTCCCGGTCCGGTAAGCAATGTTACCAAGAGCAGAGAATTTTGCGATATGTGCACCAATCTCCGCACTGGCATTAGTATTCGGATTACGCTTATTCACACATTCCAGGAAATTTGTCACGTGCTTATTCAACCCTTTTCCGGTTCCTTTTGCAAGGGGCACCGCCTCCATCCTCAGTTTCCCGTTAACATCTTCAGGAATTACTTCCCAACCATCGCGGTCCACCACCAGGGTTCCGTTTTCACCGACAAAGCCTAATCCGTGATTACGGCCATAGGCACCATCATTGATTCCAATTGCATGGTCCCACATAACGTTAAATCCGTCGAATTCATAAATAGTTTGCAGACTATCCGGGGTCTCACACGCATCAGTCGGATAACCATATTTGCCACCCATCGCCATTACAGATTTAGGGGTAGTGACATTCATACCATAAAGAGCATAATCAAGAAGATGAACGCCCCAGTCTGTCATCAAACCACCGGCATAGTCCCAGAACCACCTGAATGTAAAATGGAAACGGTTCCTGTTGAAAGGGCGTTTGGCTGCCGGCCCCAGCCACATATCATAATCGACTCCCTGAGGAACCGGCTCATCAGGCAGTACCGGAATTGACGGGCACCAGCCCTGGTATGAAAATACTCTTACAAGTCTTATTTTTCCGAGCTTGCCTGACTGTATAAAATTAACAGCATCCTGCCAGTGGGGATCGCTTCTTTGCCACTGACCAACCTGTACAACAGTTTTGTTTCGTTTGGCAGCGTTCACCATCAGATTACATTCTTCAATAGTTCTTCCCAGCGGCTTTTCACAATATACATCTTTCCCGGCATCACATGCAGCAATCATCTGCAGGCAATGCCAGTGGTCGGGTGTTCCTACGATAACTACATTGATATCTTTGTTGTCAATCAGCTTTCGCCAGTCTTTATACAGATTTGCAGGTTTCTTACCCCTCATCTTTTCAACATCAGCAGCCCGGTGGTTAAGCACACTTTCGTCGATGTCGCACAAAGCAAGACATTCTACCTGTGGATGATCAAGAAATGCAGTCAGGTC
>PLML01000015.1 GCA_003141525.1 Bacteroidales bacterium | reverse complement strand
TTTTTCTCTCATAGACTTTTGGTGTTGATTACTAAGTTGTCCGGGCTGCCGAAGGCAACCGAGGACCGATTAGAAAATGCCTTTGCGAAGCAACCTGATATGTTAATACGGTCCGAGCTCGACGAAGTCAGTCGAGTAGGTAAGGGGAGTTTCACCCCAAACCTCTCACGGAACCGTACGTGATACTCTCGCATCATACGGCTCTTGTTACACAAAAGATTAAACGAATTGAAAGCCATATTGCCAATGGACAAATAGCCCCGGATAGCAAACAGCAAGATTCCTGAGCCACCTTCCAGCTTTGGCAAAACTATGCCCAAAACGCTTATACTTATTTACCGCCCACCTGATTAGCCGACCATTTAAGATCAAGAAGATTCTTGATAATTTGTGCATCTTGAACTTCCCAAAGTAATTAATCCATCCCCGAATTTTTGGATTCAATACCTGTGCAATACGGGAAAGGTCATAAGAGGTCCAATGATGGAACTTTAATTTCCTGAATACCTCCATTATCTTATTTTCACTCTTTCGGCTAATCGCACAATCATAACTTAAAAACAGCTCTTTGCCATGATTGGATGCGGGCCTTGGTTGGAAACTAAATCCAAGAAAATCAAATTTCACTGTCTTGAACTTATCCTTACGGTGATCTTTCTTACAGTAAACAATCCTGGTCTTCTTTTCATTTAATTCTAATTTGCACTTCCCCAGCCTCTTCTTTATGGCTATCAATACTTCCTCTGCTTCTGTCTGACTATTGCTATGAACAATGATATCATCTGCATAACGGACAAAACATAAGTTTGGGGAAGTTATCTCAAACCACTTGTCAAAGGCATAATGGAGAAACAGATTAGCAAGCAGGGGGCTTATTACCCCTCCCTGAGGCGTCCCTTTTCCATCTCTGCTGCGTTTGTTCCCTTTCCTGTCTTCAATGGGTGCATTAAGCCATCTTGTGATGTACATCTTCGCCCATTTCTCCTGTACATGTCGTTCTATCGCTCTTTGTAAGAGGTCATGCGACATATTGTCAAAGAAGCCGGATAAATCCATGTCAATAACCCAATGGTAGTGCCATACATTTCTACGTACCTGTTCCACTGCCTGATGAGCGCTCTTTAATGGTCTGTATCCATAAGATTATGGTGAGAACTCCGCTTCAAATCTCGGTTCAAGGTAGCTCTTGATTACTTGCTGTGCTACCCTGTCATTAACTGTAGGAATGCCTAATTTTCGTTTCCTTCCATCATCTTTGGGGATCTCCACTTCAAGTACCGGAGGTGGAAAGTAGCTTCCGGAACTCATCCGATTCCACAACATATAGAGGTTGTCTTCAAGACGTTCCTCATACATTTCTATGGTCTCTTCATCTAGCCCTGCGGCTCCTTTGTTCTTCCTTACTTTCTTGTAGGATTCCCAAATCATTCTCTTGGTAATTGGTATACTTTTCGTCTCAGCTCCACTATCCCTCCCCCTTTCTGGGGTTGTTAGCGGTAACCTCAACTGTGTAACCTCAGCCCTTCGCTCCACTCCCATTACAGAAGCTTCTACACTACTACGACTGAGTCCGGTTTCATACAAATCATCGGTATTCTGCCTCACAGGTGTTTGCCCTGCTTGCGCCTTTCCCTTTACATCTTTGTATGACTTCCCTTGTTCCATAACTATGCCTGAATAGAACTCATGCCTCCTTTATGACGTCAGCCATGTAGCCAGTAAACAGGTAACCGCCACACTCTTCCTCCAGTATTAATGAACCGGTGGTTTTGACTGAAAGTTCGGTTTTCACGACACCTCATCGAAGGTTCACTTTCGTTCATCTTTTCTATTCTTACCTTATCCTTCTAACAGGACATTTTCCCTATTCCGTTCAATACCTCCAAGTCACCCGGGAAGCACCGTAGGGTGGTTTGCTGGTCTCGCCTGTACGATACCAGCGGGGGGCCATCCCCCATCATAATTACAGCATTGATTCCGATATTTGGTCGGTCTCATTCAAGGCACACATTAATTAAAGCACCGTCCGAGTTAGGTTTAGGGACAATTTTAAAACTGTCTTGATATACGAAGTTGTCTCAGTAACATTTTGTGTCGGTATTCCAATGGATCAGTCTAGAAGGCTTTTGCAGCTTGTGGCTAAAGGTTTTTTGGTGTGAGTAGAATAAGTTCTATCCTCACCTGTAGTCGTGCAATCTTTGGTCGAAAAGAGCTTCTTTATCTTTATTGTAATACATATCTGTCGGAAACAGACGGTTGATAGGAAAGCGAGCAATGATAGTAGGCTGGAAATATTGGATGGCTGTCCAACGATCACTTTCCAAGTCCCATCCATCTAATCCCCAATTGTCATCACGGTGTAGCATTAAGCCGAAGGTTTTATTGTGATCCGTTATAATTTGTTTATAGGTAGATAAATATTTGTAAAGATTTCCAATAATGGGTGGAAACGTTTCACATATAATATGGTCTACATGAGGTAACTCACATATTTTTGAAAGTCGCACCCCTCTTTGCGTTCCCCATGGAACCCAACGGTATGCATCCATAACAAAGGTCGGATCGGTTACCTCTTCGTATCCAAGACTCCAGGAATGTAACCCAAAGTAAATAACTCCCTTGAAATTGGGATTGTCGAAATTAGCTTGATAGACTGCTTCTGATATTCCCCCGATCCATGTTTTTACATATTGTGATGTCACAAAGTCATCCCATGCTGCCCAGACTCCCGTATTCTTCGGTATCGAAACCATGGCTGTCCCGTATTCAACTCTATACGGCACGTTATAGCCAGGAAAGTATTGGGTTTTGCCACCTCCATTCGGTACCATAGATTCGTCATGCACAGGAAATTTGGTAACAACCACATTGTTAAAAGTTATAGAATTATTTACACAGTATTCCTGCCATAAACGAAGGACTGCATCACTGTATGCCGGAAGCTCCCAATAATCAATACGAATGTCGCTTGCATGATCCGGGTCATTGGCATAATAGAGGCAATCCTCATTAAAAAAGTATCCGGACGTATATGGTGCTAATGGTTTGAGATACACCTGCTTGTATCTGTCAAGAAACCAACTTACAGCTTCAGGATTCATTGCATCAAAGGCGGTTACTTTTTCGGAAGTTCCAAGAGAATAGACAGTTGCCGGAACAATCAATCCCTCTGGAGTCATCGAATAGGCACGGTACCGGTCAGGAAATTGATCATTGTTGAAAGCATGAATACATTTTTGCAAACCTGCAGAAGTAAGCCACAAATCAATGCCATGACTCTGAAAAACTTTCGCTACTAAAATGGTTGCAATAATGTCATCTGGATGAAAATAAGCCGGACCAAATTCAACGCCAGACACCGAATGGTTATTCAGAAGGCGGCAAATAGAATCAGCTTCTGGAACAGTTGATATTGTTCCAAAAGCTGAGGTGTAATATGTACTAACCCATTGTATAAAGTAATATCCTTTTTTAACTGTCCTGTCAGGTACAGTGAAACTCTGTTGGTTCCCATAAGCCGTACCTGCACTATTGGTAGCATAAGCTCTTACGTAATAAGTCATACCGGCATTTAATCCTGTAATATTGCTTGTAAAACTACCTGTCCCAGACCCATCTGTGGTCTTACTATCTGATGTTGTGGAATTTTCTGAAGTCGTCCAACATACACCTCTGGCAGTTACAGAGCTGCCTTTATCATCTGTAATGTTTCCACCTGATACAGCGGTTGATTGAGTAATAGCAGTTATTTCTGAAGTAGTTAAGACAGGAACGTCAAGCTGATTAGTGGTAAATGATATTTGATTACCATAACCTGTACCGGCAACATTCGTACCATATGCTCTAACATAATACAATGTATTTGGGGTAAGTTGTGTAAGGTTGCTGGTAAAGGCTCCCACTCCTCCATTCTCTGTTGTTTTATTGTTAGCAATTGTTGGTTCCACTGAGGTATTCCAACATACTCCCTTTACCGTAACATGTGCTCCACCTTCATTTGTTAATTCTCCTCCTGAAGTTGCAGTTGTGTATGAGATTTGAGTAGCAGATGATGTTGTAACAACTGGAGTTGTAGGTTTGTCTTTCTTACAGGAGTTCATAAAAAAGATTACAAATATTACTCCTGAAATTCTAAATATATTTTTCATGTGGATTAAATTGATTTTAATTTGTTTATGCGTATTAGTCACGGTTAAATCCAAAAGTTACATCATTGTTGTCACATAATAGTCTTGGGTTGGCAAAAAAACATGAATTTGGCGTCAGCTACACTCTTGCTTTTGTGAGCTGGCTATCCCGGAGTCGGGCATTCCCTCCCTTAAACCTACTCGTTTATTGCGTTAGGAAATATGCATGTTGCATGCAAAAAAACGGGGATAGCAGTATGTTTATTGCCGTTTTTATACATCAAATATTCTTTCACTTATTCTAAATTATCTCAAGGCCACTTTGCAAATAGTTGGCAAGCTTATTACCCGGGTTGGCTGTGTTGCTGAAGGATGATTTTAAGAAATCTCCAGGGGTCATGACTGTAAGGATCGAATTCTTATAGTCTTTTGTATTTCTGGTGATTATAACCTCTACCTTTTTGCAATCCATAGCACAAAAATATTGTACACTGTCCTCAAAATCAGGGAATCCAGATTCAATTGCATCTTTGATATTTTGTTCACATACATTAAGAATCTTCAATAATTTTGAAATGCTGTCAAGTTTAGCAAGTACTTTTTTATGTGGCTCAATTTTACGGAAAACATAATATAGATTACTAAATGTCAGGGATGACGCATAACCTTTAAGTTTCTTTTGATCTATCAATGTAAATATAATCGCAGCTTCCCTTGAATATGGTATCCTGTCAATGAGAAAATCAATAATGACATCTGTGTCAATGAAAAGATTAGTCATTTTAAAGGTATTTTTTTACCAGAGCATCAGCTAGTTCTGTTTTATAATCAAAATCCAAGGGCAAAGTCACGGATCCGAGTAATGACTTAACTCTGGGAGAGTACTCGGAATCTTCTATTGCTGAATTTTTTGTAAGAAGTTTCAAGTAGTTTTCTACCAAATCAGAAAGACTTCTGCCTTCCTTCCTGGCATAAACTTTAGCTTTGCGGGCTACATCTTTGTCGATGTTTAACGTCAATTTTGCATCCATATTACGTATGTATTATGTCACAAAGATACGTAAATACTAAATAATAGTCAAGTATCTCTCATTGTTTTTATGCGAAGCAAAATACCTGAATCTGGCATTTAACTGTTTATACAACAACAGTATAAGCCAGCAAGAACATAGCGTGATAGAAAATTCAGCGCCAGTAAGAGCAAGCTGAATTAATATAACTTATACATTGCCTGAATCAATTCCCTTGAAGGATCTACCTGCCGCCTGAAGCTCCTGCTTGAAAACCCTGTAAACACTCTCAACAGAATACTTACCTCCGCTCTGTCCCTCAAAAAGATACTTTGTAGGATGAAAACCATCAACGTACTCATCGATCTTCTCCCAAACTTTTTTCGAAACTGGAACTATCCTGTCAACTCTTCCTTTCCCTTCCCTGATATGAAGTACATTACGATCCCTGTCAAGATCGGTCATACGGATATTAATTACTTCCGATCGCCTTAATCCGCATGAATAAATTATCCATAATAACAACTTATGCTTCGTGTTCCTTGAAGAATTAAGTATCCGTTGCACTTCTTCCTTTGAAAAAACCTTTGGAAGCGCCCTGCTTTTCCTCGGTCTCTCAAATAATTCAAGATCAGTATGAGCCATTTATCACGGTGAAACACTCTTTTCAGAATAATCTTTTTTTTCATACAGCGAGTAATTAAATAGCACTTATGAAAGATACTAAAATATAGTGGCAAAATATTCCATGCGCCCGCCCCATCAGTCACAGAAGTATTGCAATATTAATGTACTGAAATACAAACTTATACAATACCTTTATCTGGCTTTCACGATCACATTTCATATTAAAGTTAAACAAAAAAATGAATAGAGCGCTTAGTCGTAAATATATTCTTGACCCTTCATTTATCTCTTTTCCCTTTAGACTAAAAAATAATCTATGACATTTTTTTTCAGACTCTGAATGAGCCTTTGATAAATAACCCGCTGTGCAACCTGGGCTAAGGCAGAAACAATCCCCGGAAGGCTCTAAAAGAGCCTGATATGAATAACCCCCGGTGCAACCGGGGGTAAAGCGATAACTATATTTCATCAGCTCTGAAGGAGCTGAATATATAAGTTATAGCGCCAACTTTATTACGCCTCTTCGGGGCTCGAGATCAGAGGGTTAGTCTGCCACCCCCGGTTTCATGTATAGACTACACACATAGTATACAGCTGTCTACACACATGGTATACAATTAAGAGTGGTAATTTTATTAAAAAAGCCATGCCATTCATAACAAAAAGTACCATGAGTCAAAGACTTGAATTTTGTGTTTTAGCAGCTAAGCCTGAATCAAACATCAGTGATTTATGCAGGCGGTTTAATATTACCCGACGAACGGGGTATAAATGGCTGGGTCGATATTTAGAAGAAAATGTAGTTGGATTGATAGACAAGAGCAGACAACCACTTCATTCTCCTAATAAGACACCTGCAGTAATAGAGGATTATGTTATACAAAAGAGAATTTCAGATCCGGCATGGGGATCCTTGAAATTACATAAGCTTATCTGTAATGATAAAGAAAAAGGTTTATATACTTATGGAACCGTACCATGCCGATCAGCAATCAATAAAATTTTGAAGCGAAATGGATTAATCGATCCAAACCTTTCAAAAGTATCAAAGGCTTTTGAAAGGTTTGAATACGATTATCCAAACGAATTATGGCAGATGGATTACAAGGGATATTTTAAGTTATTAAACAGAAAATTATGTCATCCATTAACAATTACTGATGATCATAGCAGGTTTAATATCTGTCTTAAAGCTTGCCAGGATCAACAAAAGGAAACAGTTCAAAAAGAACTAATAAATGTTTTCAGGAAATATGGCATGCCCTATATGATTTTAGCAGACAATGGAAGTCCCTGGGGAGCTTCAGGTGAAATAAATACTGATGGGACAAGATGCTTTACAACCCTTGAAAAATGGTTTATCCAGTTAAATATAAAACTTATACATGGAAGACCCTTTCATCCCCAGACGCAAGGGAAAGAGGAACGCTTCCACAAAACATTAAAGAAAGAGTTACTTGATCGTGAACAGTTCCGGGATTATGACCATTGCCAAAAAAGATTTGATTGTTGGAGAGAAAAATATAACTGTATCCGACCTCATGAGTCATTAGATCTCAGGACACCCGCTGATATATATGCACCAAGCACTAAATCTTATCCTGAAAAACTAGAAATTTATGAGTATAACTTATCTGATATAAAACGAAGAGTTCAGACTAATGGAATTATAAGCTTTAAAAACAAACATATAAATGTTGGCAAAGCTTTCATAGGTGACTATGTTGCAATAAGAGAATCACAAAAAAACAATACGTATGAAATATATTTTTGCAATCAACTATTAAGAACTATATCTTTATAAAAGTGTATACCATCTCCGTGGACACCTGTATACCATGCCTGTATCCTGTACA
>PLML01000162.1 GCA_003141525.1 Bacteroidales bacterium | reverse complement strand
TGATTGTTTACTTTTGTATTTTTACACTGACGCTTTGGTTAGTGTCATCGCTTCGCTTCGACTTTTATCTTAATTTGCTAATTAACCGTACAGTTTGCACCGCCTCCTTAATATCATGAACGCGCAGAATATCAGCTCCATTAAAAAGAGCTATTGCATTCAATGCAGTTGTTCCGGGAAGAGCATCTTCAGCTGAAATATTAAGAGTCTTCCAGATCATCGATTTTCGCGAGATACCAACAGTAACCGGCAATCCGGTTATTGAAAAGTCGCCGAGTCTCCTGAGCAGCTCAAAATTATGTTCGATTGTCTTCCCAAATCCGAATCCCGGGTCAATAATAATATCCTTCAATCCGGCTGACTTTAACTTATAAATCCTTTCTCCGAACCATTTCAGTATATCAGCCACAATATCGTCATAAACCGGTTTATTCTGCATAGTGCGCGGATCCCCCTTCATGTGCATCAGGATGTATGGCACATTCAGCTTCTCAACAATAGAAAACATTTTGTTATCACCATCACCTCCTGAGATATCATTTATCAAATGAGCTCCGCATTCAACAACTGCCTCCCTGGCAATATCCGCCCTGAATGTATCGATCGAAATAATTGCCTCCGGGAGTTCACGGCTCACCAGTTTTACGGCCTTTAAAACACGGTCTCCCTCTTCTTTCGCTGAGATATCTTTTGCCCCCGGCCGTGACGAGTATCCCCCGATATCAAGAATATCTGCGCCATCCTCCGACATTTGAATTGCTGCGTTAAGTATCTCTTTATCTGTGTTATAACGGCTGCCCTTATAAAAAGAGTCTGGTGTAATATTTAGTATACCCATCACTCTGGGGATCTTAAGGTCAAGCAGCTTGCCTCCTGTGTTAATATAGCGTGGTTTATACTGTGGCATAGTTTAAAAGAATAGCCGAAATTAATGAAATTATTATTTAAACCCTTCATACATTTCCATCTTTGCCCTGTGGTTATTACATTTGTACTTAATGAAATCAACTAAATGAAGAAGCTTTTTGTTATCGAAGGACTTGATGGAGCAGGAAAATCAACACAGATTAAATTATTAAGAGATTTTTTTTTAAAGAAAGGATATAACTGTGAATATCTGCACTTTCCAAGGACAGAAACCCCTTACTTCGGAGAACTAATAGCAAGGTTTTTAAGAGGTGAATTTGGCTCACTGAATGATGTCGATCCATACCTTGTGGCAATGCTTTACGCCGGCGACAGAAAAGATGCTTCAGAGGTAATAAGCAATTGGTTATCAGAAGACAGGATTGTTCTGCTCGACAGATACACCTATTCCAATATAGCTTACCAGTGCGCCAAATTACACGATGTATCAAACCAGGATAAACTCATGAGCTGGATATTGACCCTCGAGTTCAGCCATTTTGCAATACCTAAGCCCGATCTTAATGTTTTCCTTGATGTGCCGTTTGCTTTTGCTGAAAATAATTTAACTAAGACAAGAACAGGAAATGACCGGAATTATCTCAATGGAACCAGGGATATACACGAAGAAAATATGGTATTTCAGAAAAAGGTCAGGGATATTTATCTGAGAGTTTCAGAATCAGATGACCGTCTTTCAGTTATTGACTGCAGTGACAGGAACGGTACAATGCTTCCTCCTTCCGAAATATTCGACCTGATTATAAAAGTTTTCAATGAAAGGAAGCTAATCTGAAATGAAGATATTGGAGATTATAAGCAGAATAATCATTGGCCTGGTTTTTATTTTCTCGGGACTGGTAAAAGCCATTGATCCTCTTGGTTCTGCATACAAATTTCATGATTATTTCCAGGCTTTTAATCTTGGATTTCTAAACTTCCTTTGCCTCATCCTTGCAATTATTTTATGCACAGCTGAATTCATTTCAGGTTTCTCTCTACTAACAGGTTTGAGGCAGAAAACAGGTATTTTGGGGGTTTTGATACTTCTGGCAATATTTACTCCTGTCACCTTCATTCTTGCGCTTACAAACCCTGTTTCAGACTGCGGATGTTTCGGCGATGCAATCTATCTTACCAACTGGCAGACATTCGGAAAAAATATCCTACTATTCACTTTATTGATAGTCCTTTTCAAAGGCAGAAACCAAATTAAAAAGCTCTTTAGCAAGTCTACAGAATGGATATTGATATCCATAGTCGTTCTACTTTTCATTATTTTTTCACTCGCAAACCTGAGGTATCTCCCTGTCATCGATTTTCTCCCATATAAAACTGGTATAAAGATTGCTGATAAAATGGTTGTCCCGGAGGGCGTTCCTGTAGATGAATACAAGACAACTTTTATATATGAAAAAAACGGGGTCAAAAAGGATTTCGATCTTAATAACTATCCGGCCAATGATTCTGCATGGAAGTTTGTTGATCAGAAATCGGTTCTTATAAAAAGAGGATACAAACCTCCCATACATGATTTCGTAATTGGCTCCATAAACGGAGAAGATCTTACTCAACAAATATTAAACTTCCAGGGATACACTGTTTTCATGATCTCCAAAAAACTTGCAGAAGCCGGGAAAAAAAATTTATCTGAAGGATTCAGACTTGGCAATTATTGCAGGATGAACGGCAT
Source organism: Bacteroidales bacterium (assembly GCA_003141525.1). Classification (GTDB taxonomy): domain Bacteria; phylum Bacteroidota; class Bacteroidia; order Bacteroidales; family VadinHA17; genus LD21. The sequence goes on along the minus strand of PLML01000162.1, from coordinate 13,728 downwards.
CAACTTCTATATCCTGACTTCTTCCGGAACAGAGGAGATAAAAAGCTATGATAATGGACTGACATTCTGTTCTGCTGATGAAACTACTTTAAAAACCATAGTACGGGCAAATCCGGGATACATTTTACTTAAAAATGGAACAATTCTTGGAAAATGGTCCTGGGCAAATATCCCCGATAAAACATGGTTCTCAAAGAAGCTAAAAACAACTGATACTGAATAATTATGTACATTTAAATATTAATACAACTTTAAACTTTGATTTATATGAGAAAGAAGATTGTTGCTGGTAACTGGAAAATGAATATGGATCTGGCAGAAGGCCTGAAGTTCGCAGGGTCAGTTGATAAGTATTTTAAGGAGACCCCTTCGGAAAAAGCCCTGGTTATTTTGTGCCCGCCGTTTATACATCTGGCTGGTATTGCTGAAATTCTTAAACACGGCAAGGTTGCTCTTGGCGCTCAGAATTGCGCAGCAGAAGCATCCGGAGCATATACAGGTGAAGTTTCAGCATGGATGATAAAAAGTGCAGGCGCTCAATATGTTATAATAGGGCATTCTGAAAGAAGAACTTATTATCACGAGGATGATAAACTTCTGAATAAGAAAACGTTGCTCGCTATTAACAGCGGATTGAAGGTTATATTCTGCATTGGTGAAATATTAAAGGAAAGAGAAGCAGGACAACATTTTCTTATCGTCAGGAGACAATTGGAGGAAGGATTATTCAGTCTGACCGAGGAACAGATGGATATGATTGTGGTTGCCTATGAACCCGTATGGGCTATCGGCACCGGATTGACAGCAACATCCGACCAGGCTCAGGAGATGCATAAATATATCCGTGATCTGGTTAAAGAAAAATATGGCAACGATAGCGCTAAAAAGCTTCCGATTCTTTATGGTGGCAGCTGTAAACCATCAAATGCTGCCGAAATATTCTCCAAACCCGATGTAGATGGTGGTTTGATAGGAGGAGCTTCTCTTAAAAAAGAGGATTTTACTGCAATAGTGGAGGCAATAAAATAAATTAATAATAAGGAATTTGCACCATTCATTTAGCCCCCCGTCCATCTATGGAAATTAGTGTCGGGAGGAAAACCCCTTCGCCTCTGCGCGGCACCTCCCCTAAAGTGGAGGTAATCCTCGGACATTAAGCGTATTAGCCCCCTTGGGGGGGGGTGGGGTGGGTTGGGGGGCAAAAAGATAGGGGCAGAGTCAATAAGGTTAAATAAAAATTATGTTCATGATAAATAGGCTGGCAATTCTTATTCAGCTAATCCTCTTGTTATTAACTGGAATATTACATTCCCAGCCTAAATGGGTATTTTCAGGAGATCGTTCAAAGTTCAGAACTGAACTGACAACCTTTATGGGACCAAATCTTAACACCGATCAGCTTGCTAACCTTAATAGATTTCTGTCCAGATGGGACAGTACTGCTTTCAGCGCTGAAACTATGGATAAGATAATAAATATTTCGAACCAGCTCTCTTCAAGACAAATGAGACCTGTCCCTCACTTCAATGATTTTCTAGTAACACTTAATTACTTCATCGAGTATAAACGCGATAATGTTTTTTTCACGAACTGGTTTAAAGGATTAATTGAGATATCATTCAATCATGCATTTACAAATGACAATATCGACAAATATTTCAAGAATAGCGGCCTGATGGTTAAAGAGAATGTGCTGTCAGAATCGGGAAGTATTAAATGGAAAGTAAAAAACAGTACGCTTAAATTTTTATACGATACTATCGCTTATGTTAACATTTCAGATGCTACATTAACCTGTTACAAGCAAAAAGATAGTACAGAAATATACAACGTAACCGGAAAATACTATCCTGCACTACAACAATTCATAGGTACCAAAGGTGTCGTTACCTGGGAAAAAGCCGGATATTTCCGCAAAGATGTTTTTGCCGAACTCACTGATTATTCAATTAATATGACGAAAAGTAGTTTCGCGGTTGATTCTGCGATACTCACACATAACACCTATTTTAAGGAACCCATATCCGGATTGCTTGCCGACCAGGCAATCAGTTTTACCGATAAGGATAAAGCTAACTTTCCGCGTTTTGAGACTTATACAAAAGAATTTAAAATTAAAAACATCTATAAAGGGGTCAATTATGAAGGTGGACTCACATTTGAAGGTGCAAATGTAAAGGGAACAGGTAAAAATGCGTTCCCCGCTAAAATCACGCTTTTCAGAAATGATACTCTTTATCTCAGAATCCGTTCAAAAGAGTTTCTCTTCTCCAAAACCGGGTTAAGCAGCCAGGAAGTTGCGATGTCGCTTTATCTTGATAAAGATTCAATTTACCATTCAAACCTGGGGTTTTCATACTTTGATGCAACCCGACAGGTAAATCTGTTCCGCACCAGCAATCCTGTTTCGAAAAGCCCCTATTTTGATTCTTTTCACAGCCTTGACATGTATTTTGAATATTTGTCGTGGAATATGAATGAATCGAAAATTGTTCTTTCACATGCAAGAGGGGCTTCTATGGGCCAGGCAAAATTTGAATCGTCCTCATTTTTCAATTCAGACTATTTTTTACAACTGATGGGACTCGATAACTACCATCCCCTTAACCGTCTTATAAAATTTGCAGAATGGTATTATTCAGAAACATTCCCTGTGGAGGAATTTGCCAAATGGCTGGACAAGCCTGTGGAATCGGTTACAGGTATGTGTATCGATATGGCTACCAAAGGTTTCATATTTTATGATCGGACTAATAATGAAGTCACCATAAAGAAAAAGACGAAGGACTTCCTTGATTCATTTGCAAAAAAGAAGGACTATGATATCATAAAAATAGTCAGTGAAACAAAAGCTCCAACGGATAATGCTATTCTTGATCTGAAAAAATTTGGGCTGACAATAAATGGAGTATCCGGTTTCCTGGTGAGCGATTCACAAAGGGTTGCAATCTATCCATATAATAAACAGCTGGAAATAGGAAAAAACAGAGACATTAGTTTTGATGGTATCGTTGAAGCAGGTCTATTTACAATCTTCGGGCATAAGTTTTCTTTCAGTTATGACACATTTAAGATCAGGCTGCAAAAAATCGATTCCATCAAAATCTCTGTTGAAACCGATAAGAAGGATAAGCTGGGTAATCCAATTGTTAAAAATGTGGACAACCTTATAGAGTTAGGCACTGCACAACTATATATCGATAATCCGGATAACAAATCCGGATTAAAAAGCCTGAAGCAGTATCCGATCATCGATGCAACAACCAACTCATATATATTCTATGATAAGCTGCCCGGGCTTGAAGGAGTTTACAAACAAAAGGATTTCTATTTCAAAGTTGATCCTTTCACCTATGAAAATATAGATCATTATACAAACCAGGATATGAAACTTTCGGGAGAATTTGTTGGAGGAAATATTCTAAAGCCGATGAGGCAATATCTTGTCATACAGGAAAATAACTCATTGGGTTTTAATATGACAATCCCACCTGAAGGTATCGAGGTCTATGACAGCAGGGGTAAATTCTATAATTCACTGAGTATGAGTAACGAGGGACTTACAGGTAGTGGATCTATGAAGCATCTGACCTCAACAACGGTCTCTGATGAATTCAAATTCTTCCCCGATTCTATGATAACGAGGGCTTCCACGTTCATTACTGAAAAAGACTCAACCGGAATATTCCCCATTCTTAAAAGCCAGGATGTTGCAATTAAATGGCTCACTCAAAAGGATGAATGGATTGCAACCAATGCAACCGATAAAGCATTTAATATGTTTGAAAACGGGACAACGCTTGATGGCAGTTTAAGTTTGTCTCCGAAAAAACTTCATGGAACAGGAGTAATTAATTTAACCGATTCCAGGATCACTTCAAATCTTTTCAGTTTTGCTTCGAACACAATCAAAGCCGATACTGCCGATTATACACTGAAATCGCTTTCCACAAACGGATACTCATTTATAGCTGAAAATGCCAACACTGAGATCAATTTTGAAAGTAAAATGTCATATTTCAGATTGAATACTGATTCGTCAGTCGTAAAATTTCCTGAGATTCAGTACGTATGTACAATGACTGATTTTACATACAATATGGGAAGTCGCGTTCTGAGCATGGAACAAAAAGGGAAGTCGAATACTCCACTTTTAACGACTGATAAGCTCCTTAAGCTTGACTTCGCCAAACTTGATAAACCAACCTTTTTTGCGACAAATAGTATTTCAGATACAGTAGCTTTTTCATCATGGAAAGGAAGCTATCACCTTGACCAGGAATATATTGAAGCGGAAAACATAAATTATATTCATATTGCCGATGCACTTATCCAGCCTGAAAACGGGAAAATAGTAATTAACCGGAGAGCCAAAATACAGCAGATGGATAACGCTATCATTGCTCTGAACCACAGGCATATATTGCATTATGCAAAAATTGATATTGAATCAACCAAAAGATATACAGGTAGTGCCACTTATGATTACGTTGGGGAAGATAAAGAGATCCAGCATATTAATTTTCCAGTGTTGGAAGTCGATACATCAACTACATATGCCAGAGGCTATATACCAGCATCTCAAAAATTCCTGTTAAATCCTGCATTCTCCTTTACAGGTGATGTTGCACTTTCAGCCAGGGCTGATAATCTTACCTTTACAGGAGCGGCAGGAGTTTTACATAACTGCAAAACACTCGAGAGTTATTCAATTAAATTCAAATCGCAGATCGATCCAAAAAATGTTTTGATCCCTGTCGGTGATAAGCCAAGAGATATGAATGATAATCTTGTTTTTTCAGGCTCTTTCATAAATACTGATTCCATTCATATATACCCGGCATTCCTTTCGGCACAAAAATCCTGGACTGATGTTGCACTGGTGAATTCCAACGGCTGGCTTTACTATGACAAACCTAAAGGAAGATACTTAATCGCCTCCCGTGAAAAACTGATTGATCAGACTCTTCCCGGAAATATGATCGCCTTTGATAAGAACTACTGTTTATTGTCGGGAGAGGGGAATATAAATCTGGGCACAAAACTTGACCTGGTTAAATTGACTGCTGCGGGCAATGTAATTCACGAAATAGATTCCGGGAAAGTTAATATTGATGCCATCCTTGCCCTGGATTTTCATTTTTCAGCTGAAGCACTCAAGCTTATGGCAGATGAGTTTAGATTTATGCCTTCCCTTAAACCGGTTAATCTGAATACGGACTTGAATAACAAGGGTATGAAGGATCTTCTGGGAGTGAATGTTGCATCGCAGTTAAAGGAGGATATGGATCTGTTTGGCACATCAAAGAACTTTCCAAAAGAATTTACATACGAACTTCTGCTCAACGATGTGAAACTATTCTGGAATGAATCAACATCTTCTTTCAGGTCGAGCGGTAAAATAGGTATCGGTTTTATAGGACCACAGTCTGTAAATCTTTATGTAGACGGCTTTATTGAGATCCAGCGAAGAAGATCGGGCGACATGTTCGATATTTACCTTAAAGCAGATGCATCAACATGGTATTATTTCTCCTATTTCAAAGGTGTAATGATGACACAATCGGGAAACAACAATTACAATACAATTATTGCCAAAACGAAACTGAATGACCGGAAAGATCCGGAATCGACAATTAAAGTTCCTTATACATATATGATTTCAGTTGAGGACAGGCTTGGCAAGTTTCTTCAAAGGATGTCGGATAATAAAGGCGAAGATAATCAGGGAGACCTTAATAGTCCTGTAAAATGATTTTGGCCCTCTCACCAAGTTCAATCAATTCAAGATCGTGGATGCTTTTCCCGTCTATCTGAAACCTTATTGCTGTCATAAATCTATGAAATCCATTATACCCTGCAGCACCAGGATTCATATATAAAAATCCGGCTTTTTTATCATACATAATCCTGGCTATATGCGAATGTCCGCAAATAAAAAGATCAGGCGGATTTTCACTTATTGCAGGAAATACTTTCCGGTCATAATGTCCGGGTGTTCCACCAATATGGGTGAGCCAAACTCTTGTTTCTTCAGCCATAAAAATCAGATTTTCAGTATAGATTGATCTGATGAGCCTGTTATCTATATTGCCATAAACAGCTCTCAATGGCTTGAAACCGGCAAGTTTATCAGCTGTTTCAATATTACCAATATCGCCTGCATGCCATATTTCATCACATTCTGCAAAATGATCAAAAAGCCTCGGATGAATCCATCCGTGAGTATCCGAAAGAAGACCAATCTTCATAAATACCTTTCTATTATTTTGCCACGTCCCCTACTTTCCACCCCCAGACTCACGCAAATATATGTCCAAATTCTCTAATTTTGTACAAATTAATTTCAATGCAAATATTTTATGCGCCCGATATCAGTGGTGATACCTACGCACTTGACAAAAGAGAGTCAAAGCATTTAATCAGGGTACTAAGGATGACAAAAGGTGCGGATGTCAGGTTGATTGACGGGAAAGGGAATCTTTATGCAGGAGTCATAAGTAACCCGGATCAAAATAAGTGCATTATATACATTACAGGGAAAATAAAGGATTTCGAAAAAAGAGATTACCGGCTTCACATTGCTATATCACCATTAAAGAATCCTGAACGATTTGAATGGTTTATTGAAAAGAGTGTTGAGATAGGAATAGATGAGATTACTCCCCTGATATGCAAAAACACTGAAAAACCGGGAATAAAGAGTGAAAGAGTCAATAATCTTATAATCTCGGCAATGAAACAATCACTCAAAGCAACCAAAACAATCCTGAATGAACCAGGCAGTTTCAAGGATTTTATAAATAAGGATTTAAAAGGAATAAGGATGATCGCCCACTGTTCTGAATTAAACAAAAGAAGTAAAGTTTCAGATGTATATTCTAAAAATGAGAATGCAATAATCCTGATAGGACCTGAAGGCGATTTCAGCGGAGATGAAATTGATTCTGCAGTCAGCAAAGGTTTTTCCCCGGTTCATCTTGGCCCGAGCCGTCTGAGAACAGAAACGGCAGGAGTTGCCGCCTGCCATTCCATTTACTTTATCAACCAGTGAAATCCAGTTTTACCTGGCCATGAAATTAATTACCTCTCCAATTTTTTTCTTGGGAACTTTGTACAGTTCCGTGAAGCGACATATCATACACGAAACAAAAGTGAATCTCCTGTTATGAACTTCGAACATTCTTGTCCAAATGCTTCCTATAGTCCACATTTCGCCAATTTCATACTCTTTACTGCCACATTTCGGGCAGGTATATTTTAATATTTGGTCCATCATTCCCCGTTTTTAATTTTTTCTGACCTTGATTTCCATCTGCCTGATTTTCGAAGAGCCTGGTCAAGAATATATTCAATCTGACCATTGGTACTGCGAAATTCATCGGCAGCCCATTTCTCCAGAGCCTTCAGTTTTTCCGAGTCGATCCTGAGAACAAATGGTTTTTTTTCACTCATATTATGAATGCAAAGTTCCCGTATTTACAATAGGTGTTGCGTCCTTATCTCCGCAAAGCACAACCATAAGGGTATAATCCGGCCAGCTTACGAAGAGCTGCATCGCTTTGCACTAATACAAAATGCTGATAATCATCCACGTCAAATACCGCCTTATATGTTTCCGCAACTCTCCAGACAAGCACCAGTATAAGAATTACTCCAAGCCAGATTATTTCGTTAGCGAATCCGGCAATTGCGCCGCCGATGAACAAAATTGCCATCAGGACGGCTAAATAACCTGAAACGGGTTTAACAATAAATTCCTTTTTCATGGATATGATATTATATTAATATCACAAAGATATTATTTTAAATTATAATTAGCAAAAAAAACACAGGAACTAATTCCTGTGTTCTTTTTGAACTTTTAAACTATTTTCCTGATCTTTTTTATCAGGCTCGTTGTCAAACTTCTCTCCGGAACTACATTTATCTGCCGGAGTAGGTCGATCACATCACAGAATTCAGTATTTAAACCAATAGCATCTTCTATAAGATCTATGTTTTCAACTCTGATATCCCGGAATCTGATAAAAGGAGTAGAAATTAATACCATAGGCTTCATGTTTTCAATTTATGTGAAAACGGCCCATAATATTTTTTATTGCATAATTAATAAATTATTTATACAAATTAATTACGATTTAATTCAGAGTCAGGCTGATATTTTTCTCAACCATTATTCTCCTCATGTTAATTAGAGCATATCTCATCCGGCCAAGAGCTGTATTAATGCTTACATTAGTAATATCAGCGATTTCCTTAAAACTTAATCCTGCATAATGCCTAAGGATTACTACCTCTCTCTGGTCATCAGGCAAATGGCTTATCATTTTCCTGACATCTTTTTGAATCTGTCTTTTTATCATATCATCTTCGACATTGTCTTCAGCAAACGATTTCGAATTAAAAAGGTCAGATTCATAGTTATCGTTCGAAATCGTGTTCATTTGCTTGATTCTGCGGAAATGGTCAATTATAAGGTTATGAGCGATACGCATCACCCAGGAGATAAATTTCCCATTATCAGAATATTTACCCGCCTTAACGGATTGAATAACTTTAAGGAAGGTATCCTGAAATATATCTTCAGCGAGAGCCGTATCGCGTATATAAAGGCTTATATATGCGAAAACTTTGTTCTTATGACGGTGGATTAGCTTTTCAAAACATAACTGCTCGCCTCTTATGAACCTCATAATCAGTTCATAATCGGAAATCATTTTATTCATAACTCTCTCTTTTAATTAACTAGAGTAGAGATATTCTATAGGCAGTCCGTTTTTAATTAGTATCTATATAGTAATACAAAGAAAACAATTTTTTTGATTTGAAAGTATTACTTTTGATTTTTTTAGCATTTTAACAATAAAATAATGTATCAGATATGGAGGGTTGTATTGAAATAAAGGGGGCAAGGGTACATAATCTGAAAAATATCAGTCTTAAAATTCCCAGAAATAAACTTGTGGTAATAACCGGAGTATCGGGTTCAGGGAAGTCATCTCTGGCTTTTGATACTATATATGCCGAAGGGCAGAGAAGGTACGTTGAAAGTCTTTCCTCCTATGCCCGTCAGTTCCTTGGCCGGATGAATAAGCCTGAGGTTGATTTCATAAACGGCATCCCCCCTGCCATTGCAATTGAGCAGAAAGTAAATTCACGAAATCCACGTTCCACAGTTGGAACATCTACAGAAATATATGATTATCTGCGGCTTCTGTTTGCCAGGATAGGCAGGACCTATTCACCTGTGTCAGGGAAAGAAGTCAAAAAACACAGTGTTGATGATATTGTCGATTTTCTTTCCACTCTGTCTGAAGGTACGAAAGTAATTATTACTTCTGCCGCCGAAATACCTCAAAACATTAATATACCTGAATATTTTTCATTCCTTGAAAAACAGGGATTTATGCGGATAGAGTCCAATGGTGAAGTCATAAAAACTGAGGAATTGGAATCCTTAAGTGAATTTATGCCAGGGCAAAATATAAACATAGTGATAGACAGGCTTGTTATAAATCATTCAGCTGATAGTTTCAGCCGTGCTGCCGACTCCGCTCAAACAGCCTTCCAGACTGGTAAAGGATATTGCCAGGTTGTCATACCTGGTAATAAAGGTGTTATAAGGGAAAGTTTCTCGAATAAATTTGAGGAGGATGGTATCCTCTTTGAAGAGCCATCGGAATATTTATTCAGTTTTAATAATCCGATAGGCGCTTGTCCGGTTTGTGAAGGATACAGTAAGATTATCGGTATTGATGAAAATCTTGTTATCCCAAACAAGAACCTTTCTGTTTATGAGGATGCGATTGTCTGCTGGAAGGGTGAAACGATGAAAAAGTGGAAAGAGAGACTTGTTGCCAATGCCGGATTATTCGATTTCCCGATACATAAGCCGTTTTATCAGCTTACTGATGAACAGAAGGAGCTATTATGGAAAGGGAATAAATATTTCTATGGGATAACAAGGTTTTTTCAGCATCTTGAGGAGAAAAAATTTAAAATTCAGTACAGGGTCTTGTTAAGTCGGTACCGCGGAAAAACAATATGTCCCGAATGCAAAGGATCGAGATTACGTAAAGAAGCCGGATATGTAAGGGTATCTGGAAAAACAATTCAGGAACTGGTTTCAATGCCTGTAGGAAAATTGTATGATGTTTTTTCTGCAATTGAGCTGAACGAAACAGATGCCAAAGTTGCTGAAAGACTGATTAAAGAGATAACTGTCCGTGTCAGGTTCCTGATTGATGTAGGCTTGCCATATCTCACACTCGACAGGCTCTCTTCATCATTATCAGGAGGGGAATCGCAGAGAATAAATCTTTCGACCTCATTAGGCAGTAATCTTGTAGGTTCTATGTACATCCTCGATGAACCAAGCATTGGCCTTCATCCGCGAGATACAAACCTTCTGGTCGGGGTACTGAAAGAACTCCGGGACCTTGGCAATTCAGTCCTGGTAGTCGAGCATGAGGAAGAGATCATCAGAGCTGCCGATGAAATAATTGATATGGGACCTGAAGCAGGCAGACTCGGTGGTGAGTTAGTTTACCAGGGAGGACTAGATCTTTCCACAGCAAATAAATCTCTTACTGCCAGTTATTTAAGTGGCAGGTTAATTGTGCCGGTTCCGAAAGCCAGAAGAAAATGGAACAGTTATATTGAAATCAAAGGTGCAAGGGAGAATAACCTGAAAGGAATCGATGTCAAATTTCCTCTTCATATCATTACTGCAGTTACCGGAGTAAGCGGTTCGGGAAAATCAAGCCTTGTATCAGACATATTATATAAAGTCTTGTCTGACAGGATTAATGGGACCAATTTAAAGCCAGGTCAGTATAGAAATATTACAGGTGACATATCGGGGCTTACAGGAATTGAGCTTGTTGATCAGAATCCCATAGGAAGATCGAGCAGGTCGAATCCGGTTACTTACCTGAAAGCATATGATGAAATCCGCAAACTATTTTCTGAACTTCAGGCTTCGGTACAGAACAACTTTAAAGCGTCACATTTTTCATTTAACATTGAAGGGGGAAGATGTGAAGAATGCCAGGGTGAAGGGATAATAAGGGTTGAGATGCAGTTTATGGCCGATGTGGAACTGACATGCGAAAGTTGCAAAGGTATGAGATTCAGAAAAGAAATACTCGAGGTGAGATATCATGGAAAAAACATTTATGACATGCTTGAGATGACCATAGATGAAGCAATTGATTTTTTCAATTCACATTCCGGGAAAAATGAGAAGCGGATCATCGAAAAGCTGAAACCACTTTCAGATGTAGGACTGGGTTATATTAAAATGGGACAGTCGTCGAGTACTCTGTCAGGGGGTGAAAGTCAGAGGGTAAAACTGGCTTATTTTCTTAGTCAGGAAAGATCTGAAGGCCATATATTATTTATTTTTGACGAACCGACTACAGGTTTGCATTTTCATGACATAAATAAACTTCTCAAATCAATAAATGCCCTTGTCGATCATGGACATTCAGTAATACTGATTGAACACAATCAGGAGGTAATAAAGAGTTCCGACTGGGTTATTGATCTTGGGCCGGAAGGTGGTGAAGATGGTGGGTGGGTTGTTTTTGAAGGTAAACCTGAGGACCTGGCAAAATGTAAAGAATCATATACGGGCAGATACCTGGCGCACAAACTGGTATAATAAATATATAAAAACTTGTAAGGACGTGTCGCGACACGTCCCTACAGATATTAATAAAATGATTCGTTTTATTTTTTTATTTTGAAACCGAACATAATCGCAACACAACCACTTGCCGGTGTTTCACCAGGTTTATTAAATGTATTAACTTTAACTACAATTTTAAGTTGCTGACTGGACTGTAGTTTGAAATCCCAAGTTTTGGCATAGTTTGCATCCTTATTGGAATAGAGTACATTTTTATTTGCATCGAGCACCCTGAATTCCACTTCAGGAATTTTATCTTCTCCGCAAATTGATACTCTGTAATCCATATCGGAGTAAAAAGTTTTATATAATTCAGCCTCTTCACCTTCAACAAGTATTGCAGCATGATAGTTTCCATCATGTGTATATGCTCCTAATTCAGGAATGCAAACTTTTTTAGCGAATGCTTTGCACTGAGCATCAACATTAAGAGTAGTTGTGACTATAATTAATGCCAGTATCGGAATTATTCTAGGTATTCTCATGGGGTTAGTTATTTACGAATGTCTTTCTTATTTCAGAAACTACTGTGGCAAGTTCTTTGAATACTTCAGGAGTCATATCAGTCTTAATTTCCGACTTGAGAACTGTAGTATTTGTTATTTTGTCAATTTCCGGTCTGATCTTAGATGTTGTTATTTTGATTTTGTCAAAAACCACCTTGAGCTTTCTAACCTGAACAATAATTTCATCAACTGCCGGATTTCCTTTGCTACTCTCAAGCAAATTTATAAGTATGTCTATTGAAAGTTTCTGATCAATAATCCTGCCGACAAGCTTATTGCCATTAAAATCTTTCATATCAACAAGTTGAGTTGAAATATATAACCCCTCGAACCAACCGCCTACCAGTACCATTGATGCAATTGCAGGTTGACCATTATCCGAGAGATATGAATTGGAGTTCATGAAAGTCTCGCTAACAATCTCCATTATTACTTCGCTGTTATTGATATTCTCCTCGAGTTTGTCAATCTGTGACTGTTCAATTGCCTTGAGGATACCCAGCCCGTCAGCCATCTTCTTGGCAGCATTCATATAATCAATAATTAACTGCGTCTGTTCGTATAAACTGGCGAAACTTAAATCGCAGGTATAAATTCCCAGATTCAGGGCCATGCTTTTATTCGTAACATAACTATTCACATTACCTATCGGATTAAGCAGAGCCTGATCAAACCTTGCACCAGCCGATTTTATGAGCATTGCTGATTCAAGCGGTGAGGGCAGTGCATTAAATATTTTTTCTGCTTTTTTAATGTCTTCTACCACCGCTGATTTATCTTTTGGGACACTTACTGTTACTTCTTCCTTAGGTGTTTTTGTACCTCCAGACTTACANNTATTTAATTGTCAAACCTATTTCACGACTAAATTAGTATAATATTTTTATTTTTCAAAAAACAGTTTTAACTAATTGATGGTATTTCTAACTTTGTTACAAATAATCTAATTATGATAAAATCAGATAAGAAGATTAAAGAGCTGGAAGAAATACTTAATAAAGATAATAATATTGTAATAACTGAAGCAATAGAATTGCTTCGTAAAGAAAAGCCATTTGAAGGTGCCATTGGTTTGCTAACGGCCTTTTATGATAAGACCGATGATTTTTCGATCAGAAAAACTATTGCGAGTTTTTTGAATGATCTGAAGGATCAGGCTATCTGTCAGGAAGTTATTGAACAAATCAGGAAACAATGGAAAACAGATACCATTAGTATGCTGGTATCTTCGTGCTGGCAATCGGGACTCAACTATTCAGATTTTTCTCTTGATATGGCAAAAGTGTTTCTGAAAGGAGATTATATAACTGCAATTGAATGTCTTACAGTAATCGAAGAGTCAGTTAATGAATTAAGCCTGGTCAAAAAAGATGAAATTATTAAGATGCTTGAAGAAAGTCCGGTTTCACAAATTAATGAAAAAAAAGAACTGACCCGGGAATTAATATCAATTCTGAAAAGGTAATTGACTGTTTCTCTGTGGCACTCTAAGCAGACGAAATCCATTAACCGCAGAGGTCGCAAAGG
>PLML01000054.1 GCA_003141525.1 Bacteroidales bacterium | reverse complement strand
GATATACCTTGTTTGTATCTTGATACTACTAAAATAGTACCATCATTATCCCAGTCAAAGTTACTTTGCCTGATATACACAATTCCGGTATCAATATAAGGATAAATGTGCGAAACGCTCTTAAAATCATTCCACATCCTGAAATGATAGGCATAGGTAAATGCATTGGCTCCTTCAATTGGGATATTGTTGTCAGGATCACTGCTTAGAAAATACCTGTAAAGATTTCCATCGTCACCACTTATTCCTTCGCACACAATTTTGAATATATAACTGTTCCATTTTGTATTAAAATCCCCTTCTGAAGGATTAAATGGCCCGAAAGTATAATATTTGTTATCGTATTTTGCCTCGTTGCCAAAAATCTTGGATGCCAGCAAATTACCTGATTTGTAATTTAATCCTTTCAACAGGCCCCTGGATTCTTCATTTTTTTCAGGATCAACACCCTTGCCACCATAAACGGAAAACTTGGTTTTAGTATCAAATTCGCCCTGAATTTCATCATATTCACCTCCGCAATCAGGGTCAAAAACTCTTATATACAACGGTTGAGTATAATCCTTAAGGATGCTAAAGAAAAATACCTGGTAAAAACAATCGTCACCCCAGGAGGTCTTACCATCTTTCCCAAAAGTCACAAGAAACGGAATATTTTCATCTTTCCCCGGGACAGGTTGCCCGGACAATCTGACAAACATCGGAAACCCAAGTAAAAAAACAAGAAGGAATAATTTATATATTGATTTTTTCAATTTCATTAACGCCAAAATTAGTTATTTTCAGTATCAAGGTTTAGGTAAAACAATAATATTTTTCGAAACACATGCCTCCCTTGCAATGGCTCCGGGTTCCGGCTCTACGAATACAATAAGTTGAATATTGTACGTTCCGGGTTTGCGGTAACTCTTAGGAACCTCCTTTCCCACAGCTACTGTTTCATCGCCAAAGTTCCAGTAGTACCTTGATATTTTCCAACCGGGAAGATTGGTGCTGTCAGCACTTAAAGTTATATTCTGATTTGTTCCAATCCTGTCAGGTGCTGAAATATAGGGTTGCTCAATCTCTGTCACTATAACGGTTTCGGATTTTTCATTGTAGGTTACCTGTTTTGTAATCAGGTTCACCACATCGAGTTGAACCGTGTAAGTTCCGGGACTATCAAAACAATGTTCAACAACCGGGCCGGTGCCCTTGTTTCCATCACCGAATTTCCATTCATACCTGAAAGGCATTGTATCATATTTTATTGCATTCTCCTCAAAGAAGCGGTAGCAGTAATTGTTCTCAGCTAATGTATCGCATTTCGCCTTTCTTATGATTGTTGATGTGAACTCATAGATATCATCTTCCCTGCGACGATTTGAAGAAAAATAGCCTTTCTGAAGATCGGGCTCGGCGACAAAGGCAAAATCATCAGCTGAGGAATTGATTGGCTCAGGAAGCAGGACAGGGTCATCCCACGAACCATTACTTAATGAGGTATAATAAACATCAAGTTTGCCAAAACCACCGGGCCTGTCAGACGTAAAATACAATCTGCCCGATGGATGCATGTACGGATAGTTTTCAGCTCCTGAGGAATTCACTTTAGGCCCGAGATTGACAGGAGCAGACCAATCGTCATTAATTAATTCACAGTAATACAGATCCGATCCTCCGTTGCCTCCGGGCATATCTGAGGCGAAAAAAATGTATTTTCCATCTTTACTTATTGATGGTTGACCAACATCATATTGTGGATCATTATATTTAAAGGGGCGTATAGAAACAAGATCCGTGCCTGAAAGTTCTGCAATAAATATTCCGCTGTGATTCCTGAATTTTTTATTGTCAGCCATTTTCCCTGTTTCAACTTCACTGGTAAAATAAACTGTTTTACCGTCGGAAGCCAAACATAACGGACCATTATTGAATTTATTACTACGTTCACTCTTCAATGCAACTGGCTTATTGAATCCGGTGGAATCTTTTCTTTCAGCCAGGTAAATATTATAGAGACGGTGGCCATCAAAAGAAGTACGATCTTCAAATCCGCTGAATCGCCGGTCGGAACAGAATAAGATGCCATCTTTTACAATAACGGGAGATATATTGTTGAAACCATTTATGTTAAATGGCATTCTTTTAACCTCATAAACGGAAGGTTGCTGTGCCCTTGTCTGCAAGGGAACTAACTGTATCAGCAAAAATATTGTTATGATATAAAAAACTCTCTTACCCATTATTAAAAATACCTTGGATTAGCTGCACTGACTTTATATCCAAACTCGTATCGCAAAATAAATTCAGTAGATCCTTTTGAAAAAGAACTCATCCTTCCAAGCGGGTAATCATAGGAGAAACCGATCATAATCTGCGGATTGAGCTGAACCTGAAGAATCCCCACAGCAACCTGTTCTGAAGTTCTCCAGGATCCTCCCACCCAGATAAGATCTCCTAAAATAAAATTACCGTTTATGTCTAACTGAGTAAGCCCTTTAGTCTTTTCCAGAGAATAATCAATCAATACTGAGGGTTTAAACTTGAATGCCTGTGAAAATGTAATAAGACCACCGGCGGAAAAGATAATATCATAATCATTAATACTATGATGCGCTTCAACAGAACCTGTTGAAATATTTTTTTTATAATTAAGGAAAGCAGGAATTGAAGCTCCCGCAAATAATTTATCGTTGTAGTAGTATATCCCTGCTCCAAAGTTGGGAAGGAAATATGGTTTGTTATTTATACTGAAAACAGGATCATTCGGTGTAGTTGTAGCCAGGCCTGAGTAATCGGTGTTTGACCTGTCGAATCCTGCCTTCAGTCCAAAAGAGAGCTTTCCATTTCCAAGGTCAATACGGTAAGCATAGCTTCCATATATGCTCTGCGATTTGGTAAATCCGAATTGCATGAACTGTGCCATTAACCCAAGACCTACTTTATCATTTTTTGTCGGAGCATTAAGAGAAACCGATTGAAAAACAGGCGCATCAGGAATGCCCATCCATTGCAGCCTGTAAGATAAAAATGTGCTCAGAGCACCACGTGATCCTGCATAGGCTGGATTGATCAGCAGGCCATTCTGAAGGTACTGGCTGTAGACAGGATATCCCAGGCTTATCGATGTAGAGTCAGGCTTTGCCTGCCCGGGTACACTTGTGAAAACCGATAAAAAGAAAAAAAAGAATATTAATTTTATTTTATTCATTTGTCGAAAATCACCATAAAGCCTTAATAATAATCCTGACATCAATATCTTTTAAGTACAATAAATCCGCTTTTCTTGAAAACCGGGCCATTTGATTGTTTTGAAGTTACTTTCAGCATATAATAATATGTCCCTTCTGAAAGATCGAGTCCTCTGGAATTTTTACCGTCCCAGTCGGACCATTTCTGATTGTCCCGGTTAGAAGTCTTAAATACTTCCGTGCCGGCTCCGTTGACAATACTCAGATCAGCATAATTATCATCCAGATTCAGGCCTTCAATAATAAATGTATTATTATATGCATCACCGTTAGGCGAAAATCCCTGAGGTATAAAGTCTTTCAGTAATTCAATGGTTACAGAATCCGATAGTTTGCAAAGCCCTCTGTTTACTGTCCACAAAAACGAATTATTCCCGATAGACAAATTCCTGACTGTCGTATTATATTTCGTTGTATCATCAATAGAGCTTGTCCCATTGTCAAGTACATCCCAGACCCCGGTTTCCCCTGTCAATGGTTTAATGGCATTCATATGGTAAATTTTCTCAATAGAATATATAATAGTATCGTGCCCTGCATTAATCGGGCTCGCCGGTAAGGGGTCAATTCCAATATCAAAAACATTCGATGTGCTTGTGCAGCAATCATTCAGACCTGATGTTACAGTTCGTTCGAATTTTATGGCATTGAATAATGCCGGCGGCTGATAAGCTGATGAAGTATTTGTTCCGGAAGCTGCCATCCAGATAGCGCCGCCATCGGTGCTCTGCCACCAGAAATATTTATATGTACCAGATCCTCCTGAAAGAGTCGCTCCTGTAATAGCATCAGGCACCAGGCTGTAGCAAACTTTCGGATTGCCTGATATGGTATTGTTTGTTATCGCCGGAAGGACTGTCTCTGTTATTGAATTGCTGTTTACAATACAGGCGCCCGAAGTTACCTGCCGCTGATAATAAGTTGTTGCAGTCAGTTGCGGTGGCGAATAATTTACTCCCGCACCTGCGGTAGCAACAGGTGTAAAAACAGAATTATCAAATGAAAATTTCCACTGGTAAACGTAACTTCCCGCAATACCTGTCCCGCCTGTAGCTATAGTGCCCTGAAATGTACCAGGTTGCTGGTTATTACAAATAGTTTCGGTGGTTCCCCCTCCCGATACCGATATGCTATTATTTAAAATTGGTTTATGTACAATAATTTTTATAGAATTGCTGATATCGAAGCAGCCTGTTGAAATGTCGGGGGACAAGACACTTCTTCTGTAACTTGTTGTATCAGTAAGTATCGGTGGTTGATAATCAGCGCCCGTTGCTCCGGAAATAAGAGTCCATGTATGGAACTTTGAACTATCCTGCCAGTTATAGTTATAAATTGTATTTCCTCCGGAAAGAGTGGGCGGTTTGGATCCTATAATATTTGCTGGTACTGTTCCGAAACAAATTGGCGGAACGGGGGCAATAGAATTATTTGTTATGACCGGGAAATCTTTAACGATAACCGAATCACTTGTAGACACACATACATTATTGCTTCCGGAATAAACAACACGTCGGTATATGTATTGATTAGAAGGTATTCTCTGAGCCAACTCTACCGGGTTGTAACCGGCTCCATTGCTGACACCCGGTGCAGTTCCCCACCCGGTCCCATTGATGTTGCTTTGCCATTTGAAGATGTAAGAATTATCTCCGCCTGATAATGCCGGAGTTGTAGCCGGAGTCGTTGCTGAAAGGTTGGTAAATGTCATGCCGTAACAAATATCCGGAGGAGAATTAAGTATCTTATTGTTTTTAACTGTATCAAGAACTGTAATCTTAACAATTGCCGTTGAATCAATACATCTCCCGGAGGTTACAGTTCGTCTGTACCATGATGTCTGGGTAAGTGCGGGAAGCGGGGTATATCCCTCTGTATTATGAGAATTTGCAGGATTTGCATACAAGCTGTTATTCAGGCTTACCTCCCAATTGAAAGAGTATTTGCCGTTACCATCCTGCAATGTTGCCTTTGATGTAAATGCCGGTGGATTTTGAGCAAAACATATAGTATCGGAATTTCCAACTATATTATTTTTTATAAAAGGCTGAACAATGATTTTAACGGATTTACTTATATCGACCAGAGGTGTTGGAGAATTGTCTGTGATTGTTCTCCTAAACCAAACAGTTGCAGTTTCAACAACTGACGGAATATAATTTGTCGGATCAGGATCATTGACGAGAGTTGTCCATGCAGACTGGTCATAACTTTTTTCCCATTTATAGATATAGGGTCCGGTTCCACCGACAGGAATTGTCCCGTTTATTTTCGGGGGTATCATGTTAGAACAGACTGAATCGATCTGATTACCTGTAACAGAAGAACTGATTGAGTTAAACAGAAAACCGTTCAGTATTGCTTTAAAACCTGGCTTTGTATCACCAGTTTCACCAGGAAGTCCAGGATTAGTTGGAGGATTAGAGAAATTCCCCTGTGTTCCACCATCCTTGAAAATCTGAACGTTGGCCGAAGGAGGAGTTAAGTAATAAAAAAGTCCGCCGCCACCACCACCTCCTTCTCCAAAAATATCTGGATTATCTCCACCATTTCCTCCTGAAATCGAGATTGTCAAAGGAGTTGATCCATAGCTGGTTACTGAGAGTGCAACTGATCCGCCTGCTCCTCCTCCGCCTGATCCACCATTAGCGACAGCGGTACCACCATTGCTACCATTTGAAATTATTTTATGTGAATTACCAATGATTGTATCTGTTACAATTATTACAATCCCTCCACCATTTCCACCTGGCTGGGAGAGGCCAGTAAGTGATGTAGAAGCTCCACCTCCACCTCCAAGATAAATCCTGTCAACCAATGATGGGAATGAAGGTGATTCTGATTTTATTCCGCCGAGTCCACCGGCTTGTGGTGCAGTACATGCATTGGACTCATATCCTCCGATCCCGCCAGCTCCCCTATTTGATCCTCCACCACCACCCGAAAAACGTCCATTTCCACCACCACCACCAGTAAAATTGGGACCGTTGCCCTTAACATTATTAGGGGCAAGAAGTACACCTGAAAAATCATGAATTGCGATGCCTTCCCCTTTAAATCCCGCATTCAGGAAGCTTAGAGGATAGGTCTTATTTGAAGTAAGTGGTGCTACTAACTGACATCTTCCTTCTCCGGCTATATCATTTCCTCCGATAAACCCTTTGGATGATACATCAATATCGGCATTGAGTTTAAGTGATCTGCCAACAATCAAAGCCAGAACACCTCCATTTTTTGTAGTGCTGTTCCAGGGATTACAGGTAAGTGGCCCTGTCACAACCACACTGTTGTAAAATGCTACCCTGACTATCTGAATATTGCCACGCGTATCGTAAGTTTTAAGAAGGTTATTCCGGAATACTATTTCCTGCGTCAGATAGTTTACTGATTGAATTATCATGAACTCATGCATCCCCGGCTGTCCAAAAAACCCGTTTATATTTCCATAATCAAGAGCACCGGTTAATATTTCCACTCCCTGCATCTGAATTAATAAAATTGTATCGTTACTGGCAAAGTTAGTTGCGTCATCAACAATAACCCTGTCACTAGCAGGAATGTTTGTTACATGAGTTGCTGGTTGATTAAGGTTACCCGACAGAATTTTCTGAGATAGCAACACACTACTGCTAAAACCAAGTATCAACAAACAAAAAATGAGTCTTTTGCTAATGCGCAAAAAAGTTCCGTTCATCATTCAGGTATCAGAACCGCTAATATAACTATTATCCTGAATATTTCTAATGATATATAAAAGAAGTTTGGAGTGCCTAGAGTTAAAGCCCCTTTGGGGGGCAAAACTCTAGGCCCCCGGTTTCTCAACCGTGTATAAAACCGGCAATTCAAAATAAAAAACAGAGCCTTTGTCAACCTCTGATTCAAACCAGATACTTCCGTTCGCACTCTCGATATATTTCTTTGCAATAGATAACCCCAGTCCCATCCCTGACGACTTTGTTGTAAAATTGTGCGTGAAAAGATTCTTCCTCAAACCATCAGGTATCCCCGAACCATTATCTGAAACAGAAACCACAACCTTATCGCTCTTTACTTCTATATTTAAAGTTATGAGCCCTACCCGGTCCGTTGGAATTGACTGTATCCCGTTCTTTATAAGATTTGAGAATACTCCGTTAAGCTGCTCTTTATCAGCATAAATAACAATTTTGCTTTCCCGGGGCCAGTGTACCCGAAAGCTGACATTTTCAGTATTTTTAAAGAGTTCGAGAGTAATCCTGATCTGATCGAGGATGTTAACTTCCCCCGGGGTGGTTTCGGGCATTTTTGCAAAAGTTGAAAAAGCAGAAGCAATTAATGAAAGATTATCAATATATTCAATCTGGTTTTTTGTAAAACGATCAAGAGTTTTATCAAAACCGGGAACCTTATCTTTCCATGATTTAAACAGCTGTTGAACATTTAATTTCATCGGAGTAAGCGGATTCTTTATTTCATGAGCAATCTGCTTGGCCATCTCCCGCCATGCATATTCCCTTTCAGAGTTGGCAAGCTTATGGGCGCTCTCCTCGATCTCATCAACCATCCTGTTGTACTGTTTGACAAGCTCTCCGATTTCGTCATTCCCTGCGTAAGTAAGATGTTCACTCTTTTTTCCCACGCCTACAGTAGCTATTCCCTTACTGAGCATAGTTAGCGGGGATGTCAGGCGCTCGCTTATGAAGACAGCTAGACTCATTGTTATAACGATAAGGAGCAACGTGAAATTAATAACGGCAACAATCAGGTTTGAAATCTCCTTTGCCAGAACGCTTTGCATCCTGAAATAGGGCAGATTCAGATAAGCGATAACCTTGTTGTCGGTGTTGAAAAAAGGCACATAAGCTGATAAATACTCGAGCTTGCCGATTTTCTCTTTCTGATAATACTCACTTTTTTTAAGATGTGCCAGATTAGAAAATGCCATATTGTTAATTCGCTCACTCGTAAGGTCGCGGTCAAAAATCTCCTTTCGTGAAGTTTCAATGAGGAATCCGTTGGTATTATAAAGATTAATGTCGGTATTAAAAACATTAGAAAGCTTTATCAGTAATTCATTCAGTGATGAATAACCGCTGCCTTTCCAGTCAGGTGAAATATATTTTTCCATTGATAGCTTACTGTCGAGCTCGATATAAACCGAGTTAAGCTTTTCCTTAATGTTTTCATAATGCTTAGTCTTATATTGCCCGATTGTAATATAAGCAACAACTATCCCTATAAGAATAAAAGAGAACAGAAGTATTACTATATAGGAGAGTTGCAGCTTCTGCCGGAAATTAAAGATTGTCATACTCCTCACAACCGGTCTCCTGAGCATCAGAATGATTATGTTTGAAAAGAAAAGGATAAAAGCAAAGAGGTATGCAAAGGAGATGATTATATCTCCAAATGTCATTTCTGGCCTGGTTATTATTACAGTAGCATTCCCGTTTTTATAAAGTACATGTTTAAAACCATCCGTTCTGAAAATTCTGTAATCTGAAAACTTATCGACATATTCAGCATCAGTTTTATCGTATGGGAAACCCTCTGTTCTCAGAACCAACTCACCATTAATATATTTGGCAAAAGAGTAGTCCTTCAATCCTGCATATTCATGGTATTTTTTATCAAGAAGCAGCTCTGAATAACCAGGCTGGAAAATGTTAGGATCACTATATAGTTCAATGAATAATCCATTTGTTTTGTTCTTTACTGATTTATAATATAACCTGCCAAGATAATAGGATCTGCCTCCCTGGTTATCAAGAAAATAAAAATTGGTGCCGGTCAGTCTATGCCCGTCTCTTTTAATACGTTCATCAAAAAAACTAAAGCAGTTCTGAGACTTATCACTGCCGGCGCCAATTTGTATAGGCTGATCATTATGGCACGGGATAAGGCTAAAATGATAATTTTTCCAGAATCCTGTAAAATAATTATCCTCAAGGTAATTGTATATTTTTTCCACATTATCCTTATAGAAATGTTCTACCTTCATCATATTTGTGAGAGAAGTGTCCTTTTCAATTAAAGGGTATATATCGAGTAAAAGATGTTCAGCTTCAGGGTCATTTTCAGTTGAAAAGGAGACTGCCTGAATCTTAAGGTTTTCAGTTGTCTTCTTTTCTGACAGGATTGTAATAAAATACAAAAAATAGACCGCTGAAATGAGGGAAAAAATAACAGTTATACTTAATGGCCCAAGATTTTTATTCGTTGATATCCATGTACTTACAACCAGAATACAATAAATAATTGCTAATGGGATCAGAGTTCCCGGCTTGTCAAAGAAAAATAGTACCTGAACAACTAACGAGATGATTATAGAAAAGATAACTGTTCCTGGACTGAATAGTTTCACGCATTGAAATATTCTAAACAAATAGAGCACAGGAACCAGCATAATCAGGAAAACTGAAACAAATCCCGCGATGCTGAACATATTCAACTCCAGCACTTTATAAGTTTCAAAGTTAATATTTGAGGTTGCAATCAGCTCACCGAAAATCCACTGAAATAAACATAAAATAAGAGCTCCGCCCATCAGCAAAACTGAAAGGAAAAGATAATTTGCAATTCCCTTGCTCTTCTTTTGCTCCTTAACCGGAAAATGACGGTAAAGAATTGTAGAAAAAGCTGCAGCAAGAATACCGAGCACTAACAGGTGACCCAATGACGGGATAATCTTGTTTAAAGAGAATCTGTAGGGAGAAAAAAGTTCAGTCTGAAAAACAGACAGAGGTCTCCCGGTGAAAAGAATAAACAGATAAACAAGAGCAAAAACTATCAGGGCAAAACCAACTACCACCGGGCCTTTTCCCTTACTGACAAATAATTTAACAAGTCCGAAAGTAAGGAGAATAATTAGGACAAATGCACCCGCCCATAAACTTAACGGAACAAGCATAAAAGATGTATTCCCTTTGACTGCAGGAAATACGAGTGAAAAAAGGAAATCGCCTTTTTTGTTAAAAATGTGGTATCCGGAAGCATTTTTGTCGGTATCCAGATCAACGTTTTCGGATATCCTGAACTCCTTTTGGAACCCGCTTTTAATAATGTTGTTCTCAAAACCATAATCAGTATGTATTCTGAGCAAACCAATTATTTTTTCATTCCCGGCATGAATAGTTTTGGTAACAAACCATCCATTCTGTAAAAAAATAAATGGTTTGCTATATAGCGAATCAATAAATACAAGAGGCACGTCAAACTCATTATCCGACCAGTAGACAAGTTTATTGTCTAAATATTCAAGAATACTGATCCTGTTCTTTTCTGCTACTTTAAAAAGGTCATTTCGTGAAATTGTGTCATTAACATTTTCTTTGGCCAGGACAGGCCGAATGGAATTGAGGCAATCTTCCATGACCGTTTCTTTCGCAACGAGAGTTTTGTTAAACATCTTCGTTCTGAAGCGATACTCAAAATCGCTGAAATAAACTTTTTCTGAGGCAAGTGCCAGAATTATGAATACGACAGTCAGAGTGGAAAGAAATATATTATAACGATTGGCTCTCATAATATAATAATCAAAGCTTATTCATGATGATATGGTTCTCCTTTGATAATTGTAAATGCCCTGTAAAGCTGTTCAAGAAACAATAATCGTACCAGCTGATGAGGGAAAGTCATTTTTGACAGGGATATTTTAAAGTCGGCCCTGGTATAAACAGTTTCGGGGAAGCCCCACGCGCCACCTATAACAAACACGATCCTTTTTTTTGGCATGAAAAACATTTTTTCCAAAGCGCCTGAAAATTCAATTGTTCGTAACTCCTTCCCTCTTTCATCAAGTAAGATAACATAATCGTCTTCAGAAACCGATTGAATGATTTTTGCAGCCTCTTTAATTTTTTGTTCCTGTACAGGCATATTCTTTGTATTCTTTACATCAGGAAGTGTAATAACGTCAAAAACAGCATATTTTTTTATACGGTTTGTATAAAGATCAATTAACTCTTCAATATGTTTATCCGCAGTCTTTCCTGTTTGCAACAAAGCCATCTTCATATAAAATGCTTCATTTTTATTACTGAGTAAACAATACAACTGATACAAAAATAGCATTTTATAGCATCTTAACACTGATGATAGTACTATTGATTATGCAGAAGAGGTCTATCATAATCAAATAAGTATTAAATTTGTAATGCATTGACTTTTTTGTCCGCAATATTTAAACTGAATCGATATGAAATCCGTAAATATTATTCCTGTCGTATTAATAACCTTAAGCAGTCTTACTACCAGGGCGCAGGATCAGGCAAAAATACCCGGAGGAATTGCAATAGCCATAAAAGCGGGTAATGCAGCTGAATTATCGAAGTACATGAACTCTACAATTGAGCTTCTTCTTCTCGATAAAGAGGATTTCTACAAAAAAAATGTAGCTGAAACCATACTTAAAGATTTTTTTGCCGAGTACCAAACTAAAGATTTCACCATTCGCCATCAGGGTGCAAAAAATGATGCACAGTATGCCATAGGCAATCTTAAGACAGAGAAAGGAGACTTCCGTGTTTATTTCCTGCTTAAAAAAGTTGACCAGGAATTGCTGATACATCAGATACGTATTGAATCTGACAATGGAAAATAGAATTCTCAGGGAATTCATCTTAAAAAGCCTCGCTGAGGATTTGGGGGATGGCGATCATTCATCACTTGCATGCATACCTGAAGAAGCAGACGGGAAGGCAAAACTTCTCATAAAAGAGAAAGGAATACTTGCAGGAATAAGGGTAGCAAAGGAGCTCTTTTCAATAGTCGACAAAGATCTGAAACCTGAAGTTGTTCTCGAAGACGGAACACTCGTGTTTCCAGGAAATATTGCATTCTTCCTTACAGGCCGTCAGCAATCAATCCTTAAGTCAGAGCGCCTTCTTCTTAATATTCTCCAAAGAATGAGCGGGATCGCTACAAGTACGCACGAATATGCAACCAGGCTTAAAGGGTTGAATACCAAAATACTTGATACGCGTAAAACCACCCCCGGGTTCAGATTTCTTGAAAAAGAGGCTGTAAGAATTGGAGGCGGTTTAAATCACAGAATGGGTCTGTTCGATATGATCATACTGAAAGACAATCATATCGATTATGCCGGAGGAATTGACAAAGCAATCTATAAAACCCGAGAGTACCTGAAGAGGAATAATCTGAATCTGAAGGTAGAGATAGAAGCAAGATCCCTTGAGGATGTAAAAACAATTCTTTCAGCCGGAGGAGTGGATCGCATAATGCTCGATAATTTCAGCATTGAGGATACGAGAATGGCAGTTAAAGAAATTTCCGGCAGATTTGAGACAGAATCGTCAGGAGGAATTGATCTTTCAACAATCAGATCTTATGCTGAATGTGGTGTTGATTTCATTTCTGTAGGTGCTCTGACACATCATCTCAAAAGCCTGGATATGAGTTTAAAAGCCTTTTAGATAATGATTATCATGGAAGTTAAATCATTATGGCCGCACTGACAGCAGATGAAGAAAAGGGCTGCCTCAACTGAGACAGCCCTTTTGACTAACTAGCAAACTAAAAAATCATTTCAATCCTTTAGAAATTTATATCAACCTGTGCAGTAAAAGTGTTGGCATTCTGGTTGTTGGAATTATAATAAGCATTTTTATTATTATAAATATCGTACCCGAAAATCACCGAAACATTTTTAGAAAAAGCCCATGAGGCACCAAAACTTAAGGCTCCCAAATAGTTTTTACCTCCCTGATAATCGACTGCCAGCCAAAGTTTATCTGAGATTTCTGTCATTGTTCGATCCCATGATAATAGAACACCATTATTTACTTTCTTAAGATTCTCATCAACAAGAAGCTTATCATTTCCGGTATAATACCCGGCGCTTAGCCTTCCAATTAGGGGTATGGTTTTTGCAATTAATCCATAGATAATATTATAATTGGTAAGATTCGTTTTTAACCCAAAGTTATAAGCTCCTAAAGCAACTGCTGGAAAGCCCTTAAACAAAGCATCTTCAGGCAACCCTATTTTTGCATTGAAATAAATCGGATGGTCATCGTAATTGCCATCTCCCATGTACAAGTAGTCCACGCCAATCTCCCCCTGAAATTTCTTGAAAGGTAGTAGACCGGTTGTTAAACCTATATCGAAGATGCCTGCACCCCGTATACCATTTATTTTTGAAGTTCTGAAGTAATTATCGAGTCCTAAATGCATTGTTTCCCACGTTTGAAAATCTGTTGAAGGAATCCAGATTTGCGTTGAAGGAGTCGAAAATATTAATTCACTGTTTAAAGAACATAAAACCATACATATTAATAAGAGTTTTTTCATGATAAATTAATTTAGAATAAATAATTAAACAGCTTTTTCGGATTGTAAAAAGACAGTCAGGGAGCAAATTATAGTGGGAAATGAAATGATGCTCCCGACTGTCAGCTAAATAACTTTATCTTGATAATGGAGTTTCGGCGTTTTTATCCAGTTTTATACCGGAGTAACCATCTGCGCCCATTTCCGGAAAATCAAGGCCCTCCATTTCAGATTTTGCTGATACTCTGTTGCCTATGATCAGATCTATCACTTTAAAAACTGAATATGAAATCAGCCCTACATAAATCAAGTTAGCCAATACCCCGATAACTTCAGCTAAGAGCTGTCCGGAGTCACCATAAAATAAACCTTTTACGGTACCTGCTACACCATTCCATCCATCACCGTATGTACCATCAGCGAATAATCCGAGTGCAATAACGCCCCAGGCACCATTCACACCATGCACTGAAATTGCACCTACAGGATCATCAATCTTTGCTTTTCTTTCAAAGAAGAATGAAGATTCAACAACAAGCACACCTGCAATTAAGCCGATAAGAGATGCACTGCCAACAGTTACAAATGCACAAGGTGCAGTAATAGCCACCAAACCTGCCAATAAACCATTACAAATCATACTGACATCAGGTTTTTTGGTTTTAAACCACCACATGTACACCATTGCAGCAAAAGCGCCGGTAGCAGAAGCAATCATGGTATTGACGGCGACAACTGCAATCCTGAGATCACCGCCTGCAAGAGTTGAACCCGGGTTGAAACCGAACCAACCGAAAGCAAGAATAAACGTACCTATTACTGCCATAGGAATACTGTGTGCAGGAATGGCATTGGGCGATCCGTTCTTATTGTATTTACCGATACGTGGGCCTAGTACCCATGCGCCAACTAAAGCTATAACTCCTCCTGTTAAGTGTACTACAGATGACCCGGCAAAATCAACATGACCATGTCCTAAATGGAAATTTGAACCAAGTTGTGTTAACCAACCGCCTCCCCATACCCAGTTTCCATATACCGGATAAATGATCGTCCCTACTGCTATTCCATATAATACAAATGCGGAGAATTTCCATCTTTCAGCCATTGCTCCTGTCGGAATTGTGGCTGTAGTATCCATAAATACCATCTGGAAAAGGAACAACGCAAACACTGCAACATCATAAGTGCCGCTAAGAAAAAATCCTTTTGAACCAAGCAGTCCGAATGAATGTCCGAAAAGTTTGATTGTTAGCTCGTGGTTTAGCCCGTCAAAACCACCCATGGTAGTTATTGCCCCTACTCCTCCAAACATGATAGCAAAACCGCATACCCAGAAACCGAGCATACCGAGCGGGTATATCATTAAGTTCATTGCCATCGTATGTGCTACGTTTTTTGCACGGGTCAAACCTGTTTCAACCATTGCAAAACCAGCCTGCATGAACATTACCAGAAAGCCGGTAATTAAGGTCCACATAATATTAAGAGCAACTTTGTTGTGACCTGCCTGATTGGCTACTTCCAATATTGTAGGAGACCCCGGAGTTGCCGCTGAAATTTCTGTTGCAGTACCCGTATTTGCACCACTGGGATCAGGTTTTTTTGGTCCATCTGCATAACAAACGGGTCCAATTGTCATAATTAACGCAGCGACGAATAATATAAGTTTTTTAGTCATTATTATAAATTTTAAATAATTATTACCTGGTTAATTTTACATCGCCCGGACCTGCTGTTGAAGCTTCCCCACGGGCACTGTTGCTTATCCTTACGGATTCTTCAATATTGTAACTGAAGATCATCCCATCGCCGATCTCACCTGTAAATGCGGCCTTTTCAATGCAATCGATCGTTTTTTGAACATTAATATCGCGAAGCACAATTGAAATAAAAATTCTCGGGATATACTGTGTGTCATAAACCGTTCCGCGGTAGCTGTGATGTCCGCGCAAATGTTCATTGCCTATTCCGGCAGCATCCCAGTAGGAAAAGAAATCGATGCCAATTTCTTTTAGCTGGGTTTTGACATCTTCAAATTTTGATGTCCTGATAATTGCTTCAATTTTCTTCATATGTTCCAGTTTTTAGTTATAAATTATTCTCACGATAAATTCATTTTGACAAAAGGTACATTGCTGTATATTTTTGTATCTGGCAGACTATTAGGCCAAATACATGCCATTCTTTGAAAGAATATTCCTGAATTATAAAATAAAAGTCTGTAAACTCTTAAAGGACAAGCAGTACGGAAGGGCCAAATAAAAATCTGATTTTTCTCACAGGCTGAAAAAATCTACATACCGGTAGGAATCAACAAAAAAATCCTACATAATTGTAGGATTTTCTTGTCCCCCTGAAATATTATCTGGAAATAACTGATTTATAATAGCTTATGATCAATCAAGCTTAAGTCAATTTGAACTTCTTGAATATTGCGGGATCAATCTGGTACTTTTTAATTCTCAGTCCCATCATTCGTTCTGTAAGTTTAAGCTGTTCAGCAGCTTTAGATATGTTTCCTTTAGACATGTTTAAAGCATCTATCAGCATTTGTTTTTCTACATTCTCGAGTATGGCTTCCAGGCTACCCTCTACGCGTGAGTGTGTAGAGGCTGCACTCTGCAAAGTTGGTGGAAGGTTATGTGATCGAATCACCCTGTCGGTGCTGAGAATGGCTGCACGTTCGATGCAATTTTCCAGTTCTCTTATGTTACCGGGCCAGTGATATGTCATTAGAAGGTCAATAGCAGTTGAACTGATCCGTTTTATCTCAAGTCCATGTATTTTGTTATACTTTTCAATAAAGTGATTTACAAGCAGGGGGATATCTCCCCGGCGTTCCCTGAGAGGTGGTATGAACAGAGGGAAAACATTTAGCCTGTAATATAGATCTTCACGGAATTCATTCTTCAGGATCATCTCTTCAAGGTTACGGTTTGTGGCGGCAATTATCCTGACATCAGCCCTGATCGTTTCGCTTCCACCCAACCGCTGAAACTCCTTTTCCTGCAGAACTCTTAACAGCTTGACCTGCAGGTTTGGAGACAGGTCGCCGATTTCATCAAGAAAGATTGTACTTTTTTCTGCTAATTCAAAACGCCCTTTATGCATTTTGTCTGCTCCTGTGAATGCTCCCTTTTCATACCCAAATAATTCGCTTTCGATAAGCATTTCAGGAATAGCAGCGCAGTTTATCTTAATCATCTGTTGCTTACTGCGCTGACTTTGATCATGTATCGCACTTGCCACCAGCTCTTTTCCAACGCCGCTTTCACCACGGATCAGGATTGTGGCATTTGTCATAGCCACTTTTGAAATCATGTCATAGACCTCCTGCATCGTCCCTGATTCGCCAACGAGTGAAGTGATCCGGTCATTATAACTGTAAAGTCCCTGCTCCCTGAGTTTCCGGTAATGAAGTTTTTCCAGTTCCTCAATCTTATCCTGCCTTGATCTTACAAGCCTTGCAAACATTGCAGCCATAATGGTCAGAAACTGCAACTCATTCTGAAAAGACCTGTCAGAATAATATTTAAGTTTTACGCTCAAGGTACCTATTATTACATTTTTTGCCCTGATCGGAACACATAAGAAGGAATCCTCATCTTTTATTTTGGTTGTGGATTTTGTTTTGTTAAGATAACGGGGTTCATCTGATATATGTGGTACTATGACAGGCTCTCCGGTTTTGACTACTTCCCCGATAATGCCTTCACCAACTTTATATTCACCTCTGTCTTGTTGTTCCCTGGTCAAACCATAACCTACCTCAATAAAAATTTTGGAGGAGTTACGATTCAAAACTGTCAGGAACGCCTGCAGGATGCCAAATTTATCAGCCATTTCCTCCATTACCTGGATGACGGCTTCCTCAAGATCAGAGCTTTTCGCAACAATTTCGCTTAACCTAAAAAGAAGAGATAAATTATCCGAGTAATCTGTCATTTACTGATAATTAGTATTTGATGTAAAATTGAAGCTCTTCGCAGCAAGCTACGAAGAATCTTCGATCCCCTAATGTAAATTCTTAATGCTCGCTGACTCCGCAGCAAGCAACGGAGAATGCGCTCGCGGGGATTCAAAAGTTAAAAATTATTAAAATACTTCTTCGATTCAAAAAAAGAACTAAATTTAGTTCTTCCAATTAAAGGGGAAATGGGGAAAAAATTTAAAAACAAAGATTTAGCCGCCAGGCTTGGTGTTTCTGGTACTTTAGTATCACTTGTCCTTAATAATAAAGCTGATCAGCAAGGTATTCGAAAGGATACTCAGGAAAAAGTTTTTATGCTTGCCAGGCAAATGGGATACTATGAATCACTGAATGAGAAGAATGAATCTTCACCGGTTGAAGAGAAACCAGGTGTACTTGGGATGATAGTACCTTCTATTAATGATCCTTTCGTAATTCAGATAACACCTTATCTTCAAAAAGCTTTTTCAAGTATAGGAGTGGGATTCTCGATTGTGACAAAAGATCCTGATGATCAGAGATATGACCGTCTTGTGGGAGCGTTTAAAAAGTTTTATAGCGGACTCATCCTTCTTGGAGAAGCTGCCGATGAGGCAACAATACGGGCACTCCGAACAACAGATTATCCATTTGTGCTTCTTGAAAAACCTTCAAAGACATTGCGTCTCAATACAGTTAGCACAGATACTGCTGCCGGGGCTCAACTAGTTGTGAATCATCTGGATAAACTTGGTTATAAAAACATAATTATTGTTTCTGACCACAGATCCTGTCGTTCCGATGCAATTGCAATTCAGGATATTATAAATACAATTGGTCAAAAGCCCGGTATTAACAGGCCGGTTATTCTTGAACTTGACAAACGGTCAATCGACGATGAAATTGATTCCGCACAGTTCGAAAAATATCTTCGCCCTCCTTACCGTTCCGATGTTATGGTTATAATGAACGCAAGCCTTGTTTATCCGATAATGACTCTGCTCAGGAAGAAAAAGCTCAGGGTTCCCCAGGATGTTGCAGTCATTTCAATGGAGGAAGGAACAGGCTTCGACCTAATGTTTTCTCCTGTGACCTGTCTTCGCAAGCCTCTTTCAGGCATTTCCACCAAAGTCGCAAATATGATCTGGTCTGAAGTAAAGAATTCAGGAAAAGGCAAGTTTAAGAGACAGGTCAATATATCACCCGAACTTATTGTAAGAAATTCCTGCGGCACTATTTAGAACAGTTGCTGACATGAAAATATCCCTAAAAAATGTAGAGACAGGTCATTTAGAGACAGGTCTTAGACTTGTCTATACTATATTGGCATTAATAACAATGATTATTTTGTCCTGTTCCGGCAATCACTTTATTAATAATAGTCAATACAGGGCAATAACTGAAAAAGCTTTTAATCAAAGAAAACATCTGGCTATTAACAGAGATTCGGTTCTTTTCTCTGTTTTTAATCAGAATCTTTCAATTAAACAATCCGAAGCCCTTAAGTTTCTTTATGCATTCATGCCATTAAGCGACCTGGCAGATTATAAGGGTGAATTTTTTCTGGCAAACGTTGATATGTCATTGAGGGCTCAATCTGAGTCAAAATGGGGAAAAGATATACCGGAAGATATTTTCCTCCATTACGTTCTTCCATGCAGGATCAACAATGAAAACCTTGACTCATTCCGGCTTGTCTATTACAATGAACTTATGAACAGGGTAAAAGGGAAAGATATCAGGGAAGCTGCTCTTGAGATAAACCATTGGTGTCATGAAAAAGTAATTTATCAACCCTCGGATGACAGGACTTCTGCCCCAATGAGTACAATTCTCTCAGCGAGAGGCAGGTGTGGTGAAGAATCAACTTTCACAGTAGCAGCGTTACGTACCGTTGGAATACCTGCAAGACAGGTATATACTCCACGGTGGGCACACACCGATGATAATCATGCCTGGGTTGAAATATGGTTTAATAGTGAATGGTACTATATGGGGGCCTGCGAACCGGAACCGGTTCTTGATCGTGGCTGGTTTACAGAACCGGCCAGAAGAGCTATGCTGGTGCATACCAAGTCCTTTGGTGCATACTATGGTGAGGAGAATGCAATAAATAAGAACAAAAATTATACTGATGTCAATAACCTGGCTAAGTATGCTGTCACAAAGAAAATATATGCAAAAGTAATTGATAAGGATGGTAGTCCGGTAAATGATGCTCAGGTGGAATTTCAACTCTACAATTATGCGGAATTTTATCCGTTGGCAGTTGTTCCGACAGATGAATATGGAATAAGTCAATTTGAAACAGGATTAGGTGATCTGTTGATCTGGGCACATAAAGGTGATAGTTTTGACTTTAGAAAAATCTCTGTTGGTGAAACAGATACCATAATATTGAACTTTGACAGGAAAGAGGTTATCAATAGCAAGGGTGATCTGGATCTTGATGTACCCGTAATCCGTTCACCACTTCCGGGACCATCACAAGAACTTGCAGAACAGAATTCAGAGAGGTTTAACAGAGAAAACAAAATCCGTCAAAAGTATGTTGATTTATGGATGAAGCCTGCAGAAGCAAAAAAAATTGCATTAAGACTTAATATTGATACTGCCAGAGTAATGAGTATAATTGCCAGAAGCATGGGCAATTATAAAGAGATCAGCTCATTCCTGTCAGAAACACCCGATTCAATGCATGCAATAGCCATGTCTTTGCTTGAGATTCTGCCTGATAAGGATCTCCGGGATATCAGGGGATATATCCTTTCTGACCATCTGAGAAATACAGCAATTAATCCTTATGTTTACGGTGAATCTGATAATAAAATATTCTTCGAATATATTCTTAATCCAAGGATTGCAGATGAACTATTAGTTCCATGGAGACATTATTTTCTTACAAAATTACCTTCAGAATTAGTAATAAATGGAACGCGCGATCCTTCATTAATTATTCAATATCTGAATGATAATATCAAAATTTCGAACGATGAAAACTATTATCAAACCCCGATAACGCCTGTCGGGGTCAGTGAGCTTAAAGTTTCAGATACAGGTTCAAGGGCAATTTGTTTTGTCGCAATTTGCCGGAGTCTGGGAATACCTTCAAGGCTTGAACCGGGGAGGAATGTGCCACAATATTTCTTTGATAAGAGATGGAACGATGTCTATTTTTCTGATCAGAAACAACCTGATCAGAAAAAAGGTTATATTAAACTACAATCAGCTGATAAAAACCCGGTTCCTGAATACTATATTCATTTTACTATTGCAAGATTTGAAGGGGGCCGTTATAATACTCTTCAATATGATTATAATAAAAAAATCAGTGATTTTAAGGAAGAACTTCCNNGAACATAAAACTATTGAAGTAAAAATCAGAAAGGACGTTTCTGAAAAAAAGATGCTTGGTAAAATTGATCTGAGAAAGATTTATAATCTTTCTCTTATGACCACATCTTCTCAGGATTGTAGTAATGATAAAGGAGTTGTAATTATTTGGATTGATCCAGAGAAAGAACCTACCAAGCATATCTTCAATGATCTTCCTAAGCTTAAAAGCGAACTTGATGCCTGGGGCGGAAAATTTATTTTTCTGTCGGTAGGAACAGGTCGCGACCTGTCCCTAGGCCAGCAAACTATAAGCGGGTTGCCTGCAAATACATTTTTTGGCATTGACAATCAGATGACTGCCTTGAAGAATTCTGTCAGGCTTAATCTACCACAAGAAATGAACTTGCCTGTTGTTGCAATGACAGATAAGGAGGGAAATATTTTTTTCATATCTGCCGGATATAGAATTGGCATCGGTGAACAGATATTAAAATCCGTTAGATAATTTTGATCTGTAGGGAACAGTCGCAACCGTTCCCTGGAGATTAATAACCCCGCATAATTTATTATTTGTTAATAAATGTTGATATCTGAAAGAAATCAATCTGTTTCAGGATAAAAAATTAGATTATCTTTGTTTTCAATTGGTGTTACAATGAAATAATATCATTGTAATGAAAAGGGAATGCGGTTTGAATCCGCAACAGTACCCGCTGCTGTGATGCCCGATCGTTCTAACGATAGTTGTTTTGTGAAATACCTGCCACTGTCCGCCGGTTTGTGGATGGGAAGGCTTCATAAAACAGGGATAAGTCAGAAGACCTGCCAGATAAATCTAATATTCAAAGCTTTCGGGAAGAAAAGCACCGGATCATTCATTGATTCCCCACTTAATTCTCCTTGTCAGCGATGGATGTTGGACATACGGGCTGAAAAAAATTGTTGAAGAAACTCATTTTTGAATTGTGCATTGTGATATTAACAAAGAAACAGATTAGCATTTGAAAAACACCTTATTATATATTGCAATCTTCCTTTCAATTCCTGTGCATGGACAAATGTCAGCTGGGACTGATACAATTAAAATAAAAGAGGTCATTATAAGTAGAATTAAGCTTCCGTCAGATCCGCCAGGCTATAAAAAAACAACGATTGATTCGTCTGTTCTTGTTAACTACAGTAACAGCAACCTGTCAGATATGCTTTCAGAAAATACGGATATTTTTATTAAAAGTTATGGAATGGGAGGGACTGCAACTCCTGCATTCAGAGGTACAGATGCAAGTCATACACTGGTAGACTGGAACGGCATTAATATTAACAGTCCCATGTTAGGACAGACAGATGTTTCACTTATTCCCGTCGGGCTGATTGACGATGTGCAGATTCTATTTGGAGGAGCTTCAATGTCATTAAATGACGGAGGCATAGGCGGCACCATAAACCTTGTTACAAAACCGGTATGGATGAAGGAAACTTTGATTTCAATAAATGGTGGAACAGGAAGTTTTGGACAATATTCAGGGTTAATAAAAGTAAAGGCTGGAAATTATAAATTTCAGACCATTACAAAAGGTTATTTTCAAAATTCAGAAAATAATTTCAGGTATCTTAATACTGAAATAGGATCGGAACCCGTGTGGCAGACAAGAACTAATAGCGGGATTCAACAACAAGGGTTTATCCAGGAATTATATCTGCGAAATTCAAATAATATTGCTTCAGCCAGAATCTGGTACCAGTCTGAGGACAGAAATCTGCCGGCTTCGATGTTGACTTCACCAAATCCGGGGGAAAAGCAGTTTGATGAATCATTAAGGACAATGCTGAATTATGATTCATTTAAAGGAAATGCTAACCTTTCGTTTACCGGTGCCTGGATGATGAGCAGATTGAATTATTTTAATCCTCTTGCATCGATCGACTCAAGGAATCTGTCGGAGATCCTGACTTTAAAAGCCAGTCTTGACAATCCGATTGGAGAATACGCTAAACTAAAAATTGTTTTAGAGGACCAATCAACTGTTATAAATTCAAATAATTATAATCAGCATAAAACCCGAAATACAGCTACTCTTGCCGCCTCGATTGAAAGAAACAAAAACAGGTTTGGTACGACGATCCTTCTACGTGAGATATTGGATAATAGCACCTTACTTATTCCGGATTTTTCAGCTGGAGTTCAATATAGATTAATTGAGGATAAGCCGTATTATCTTAAAGCTAATATTTCAAGAAATTCCAAAATGCCAACTATGAATGACTTGTATTGGGTACCTGGTGGCAATCATGATTTAAAAAATGAATATGATCTTGTATATGAGATATCTTATGAGATGAACCAGAAAATTTCAGGACCCTTAAATTTAAAATATAATCTGGCTGTTTTCCGTTATAATATGAAAGATATGATACAATGGCATCCTGGACAATATTCCTACTGGACTGCTGATAATATCCAGAGCGCAAAGTCAACCGGAGCAGAATCATCGGTTTCATTGGATTACATGCGTAATAAAATTAATGCAAGTCTGAAAGCAGGTTACTCATATACCAGGGCTGTAGCTGGAGGATCGAATATTGGAAATGATATTTCAATAGGAAAACAACTTATGTATATACCTGAAAATAAGTCAACTGCAGCATTTAGAATTGGCTATAAAAATATTTATTCTTCATGGGTCGCCAATTTAATTGGACAACGATATATAACTGTGGACAATTCAAAATATCTTCCAGGATATTTTATTAATAACCTAAGCATAGGTATTAAATTTACCTTGAAAAGCTCTTCAATTGATATGAATTTCGATATAGACAATCTTTTTAATGTTAATTATCAGTCAATTGCATATTACCCGTTGCCGGGACGGTCATACTTTATGAAGATCTTATTTCAATTAACCAAATAGTTTTAATATGAAAAATTTAGTGAATATTGTTATTATCTCCCTGATGATTGTTTCATGTCAGAAAACACCTGAATTCCCTAATCCAAATTATTCCCTTGGTGGTGGTGTTTTCGTAGTTGATGAAGGAAACTTCAGGGCTGGAAATGGTTCGCTTTCTTTTTATTCATACGATTCATCAAAGATTTATAATGATCTTTTCAATAGTGTCAATGGCAGACCTTTGGGAGATGTTCCAAATTCGATGGCTATTAAAGGAGATAAGGCATATATTATTGTGAATAATTCCGGGAAAATCGAAGTTATGGATCAATCCACACTTAAATCCACGACAACAATAACCGGACTTATATCACCGCGGAATATATCATTCGTTAATGATAATAAAGCATATGTATCTAGTCTTTATTCTGACTCGGTTACCATTATTAATCTAAGTTCCAATTCGATTTCAGGCTATATCAACCTGAGAAGAACATCTGAAGCAATTGCTATAGCCGGGAATAAAGCATTTATTGCAAACTGGTCTGAGGGGAAAGAAATTATGGTTGTAAATGCCCTAATTGATAAGGTACTTGATTCAATAGAGGTAGGAATCGAACCTGAAAGCATGACTTTTGATAAAAATGGTATGCTATGGGTGCTCTGCAATGGCGGTTGGGCAAGACAAAATTACGCTGAACTGGTCGAAATTGATCCAAATACAGATTATATTGAAAAAACAATAGTTTTTCCAACAAAAGAGGCTTCGCCCACGTGTTTAAAGATTGATGGATTAGGCCAGACTATGTACTATCTTGATAATGGTGTCAGACAATTGGATATTAACGCAATGGAAATACCATCATCTATTTTTATAATACAGGAATCAGGAGAATATTTCTATAAAATTGCGATTAACCCCTATAACAATGATATTTTCGTCACAGATGCTGTTGATTTCGTACAACAAGGGTATCTGTTATTATATAATTCCACCGGGACACTCGTTTCAAAACTGAGAGCTGGAATAATTCCTGGGTCAATGTGCTTCAAACTGAGTATCAATACATGATTTACATGAACTATCCTTAATTTCGAAGGACCCTGAACTGTATGAATACTTTAAAATCGATACTGATCATCCTGTTATTCTCAATTTCAGGTTGCAAGACCAGTGATAAAAAACATGCTTACAAGATTCGAAACGCCGGCGATGAGATCGTTAGCGCAGATAGATTTACTCTGGAAAAAAAGGAAGGTTGGACTGAAGTTAAGAT
>PLML01000066.1 GCA_003141525.1 Bacteroidales bacterium | reverse complement strand
ATGGTCCCAGGTCCAGAGTGAAGAGAGAGTGATCAACAGGGTTACCACAGCTGCCTTTAACAGGTAAGGGACAATACTTCTTCTAATCGTATTGACCTGGAATCTTTTTTCAAGTTTCCTGTTAAATCTTTCGAAGTGACCTGTCGAAGGTTCAGCATCTTCGAAAAAATCCTTATTGTTCCTGATTATGTCCTCTATGCTTTTCATATCCGTTGATTTTTTCCTTTTCCTTTTAATTCTCCAATGAGTTTCTGTTTTGCTCTTGAAAGTTGTGACCGCGATGTACTGCTGTTGATGGAAAGTATTTCTGCTATCTCATCATGATCGTATCCTTCCAGAAGGTAGAGAGAGAGTATAACTCTGTATCCGTCGGGCAGTCTTTCAATAGCTTCTTTAACCTCTTCAACCTTCACATCTATCTCCTCATTTCTGGCTGAATCTTCACCGCTCTCATCTCTTATGCCAACATGTGACTCAATATCTTCAAAGACCGCTTTTCTTTTATTCAGGGCATCAAGTGACCGGTTAACTACTATCTTTTTGAGCCATGCGCCGAAACTTACTGTTCCTGAATAGGTATCAATTTTTTCAAAGGCCGACAGGAATGATTCCTGCATTATATCTTCAGCTTCCATTGTATCATTTACAATTCTCAGACTTGTATTGTACATAGCTTTGTAGTACAACTTGTAAATCTGAAACTGTGCTTTCTGGTCGCCGGTCTTACACCCATCCAGAAGATCCTGGTGTAAGTTTCTGAATGCCGCTTCTACATTTGCCATCTTTATGTAAAGACTAGTTTTTATATGTGTTGCTGCACCCACGTTCTATTAATTTTCTAATCAATAGACAGGGTAAATTTTTTAATGCTGCACTCAATTTAAGAAATTTTAAAAAAATTTCAGAATAAGTTAAGAATTATTCCATTGGTCACCTGTCCGGTGGAGTAATTAAATTCAGAACCAAACAAGCTGTGGGGTACTGAAAATACCAGCAGGAGCATGATGGAAGCAAGTATTGTATAAATTGGTCTGTCGGATTTTTTGTTCATATAAACAGCAATAATCCAGAATATTAATGCAATAAGTGTCTTATTGTCAGTCAAATCCCATCCAAATGGGATGCCAGTCCAAAATTCTCTGAACGCAAAAAACTGAACTATCGGGCCAAGCACCATACCGCCTGCAATGAAAAATATTAAGGTCCATTGAGCGTACTTTTTATACATAGGATGTTTTATTATTGCCATTAATCCGGCAAGCGTGGAGAAAAGCATTGCGACAAACATTAAAAGTATATGAGGAATCAAAACAAATGCCGGTACATCGCCTTTAAATCTTATGACTACCGGACTGTCTTTGAGATATGTTTGAGACCCTTTCAAATCGGTAATTTCAATGTAGTATTGTAATTTTCCGGCAACAGGCTGTTGAGGGATATCAGCAAAGAATCCACTATGTTCCGGATCGGCTTTGTAAGTAAATTCTGCAACCTCATATTTGCTGTCAGATTTGTACCGTTTAAAGAAAAGTCTAGCCCTGACATTTGAATCTTTTATATCAAGTCTGACTTCAGATTTTTCAGTAATAGTAAGGCTTCTTGTTAGCTTTAGTTTTTGGACAGCATTATTAACTGTAATATTTATTCTCTTTGGATATGTAGGTCCGGTCATGCGTTGATAGATTGCAGCACTGATAATAATAAGGCATGCCAGAAACCATAGAATGAATTTTTTCATTTCGGGAAATATTTAATATAATATATGTATTAGACGTATATTCCTCTATAATTGTATCACCAAAACCACTTTTTTATCATTTCGCAAAACTTCAACGCTGATCGTCTGGCCATGTTTTAGCTGACCCATTCTGAACATATAATCCTGGATATTATTAACCTGCTTTCCGTTTATGAATGTAATTATGTCGCCTTTTTGCATACCTCCGAGAGCTGCAGGTTTACCCGGAGTGACAAAATCAGCGCGCAAACCATTTTTAATTACTCCGGCGAAATCGGGCATAATACCAAGCGTTACCCCTTTTCTTCTTGGATACCTGTTCACATCTGTTTTCGGACCGGCTTCTTTAAACTGTAATCTTGAATTCTCTGAGGCAAGCTCCCTTGCAACATTGAAAATCAAGCCGGAGATCTCGACCATCCCTTTGAAGTTTATCTTTTCCCATGTATCGGTTGGAGTGTGATAATCCATATGAGCACCGGTAAAATAGAACAATACCGGAATATTCTTGCCATAGAAAGAGGAGTGATCCGATGGGCCATAGCCTTCTTCCGAAAGTGAAAGTTTAATAACAGAGGTATCACTATTTGCATAAACAAGTTCTTTCAAACCTGCCGCAGTACCAACTCCTCCGATCTGCAAATTATTTGTTTCATTTAATCTGCCAACCATATCCATATTTATCATTGCATTCACTTTCGAAATATTTATGCCAGGATCATCAACAAAATGTTTTGAACCCAGAAGTCCTTCTTCCTCTCCGCTGAAGGAGAGACAAATAATGCTTCTTTTATGACTTCCCTTTGTCTTCGCAAATTTCTCGGCAAGTTCAAGCATCATTGCAACACCGGATGCATTATCATCAGCGCCATGATGAATACCTATTGTATCTAAGGCCCTGCTTCCGGAACCTGGTCCACCCATACCAAGATGATCAAAATGGGCGCCCAGAATTATATATTCATCTTTAAGCTTTGAGTCTTCACCGGGAAGCAGCATTACAACATTTCTTGTGTTTGCCAGTTCCCTTACAATTTCAGCTTTTCCATTCACGGTAACCTTTGTGGAAAATGAAAATGGCTTTT
The DNA here is from genome assembly GCA_003141525.1 of Bacteroidales bacterium. Classification (GTDB taxonomy): domain Bacteria; phylum Bacteroidota; class Bacteroidia; order Bacteroidales; family VadinHA17; genus LD21. The sequence continues at coordinate 20,168 of PLML01000066.1, read as the reverse complement.
TCGAGTCATTAAGCTTTTTCTCCAGAGAGGCTATTGAATTCTTTGATTTTGATAAAATGATATCGGCTACCTCTTTCTTAATTCTCAAAACAGGTATATCAACTGAATAACCTTCAAGATTGAGAGCTTCAAAAGTATCCCGGGGATCAAATACTGGTCCTGATACCATCAGAACTCCTGCAGCGCCCATATCTTTTGCCAGAAGCGCTTTATCCCTGTCTGCACTGAAAGTAATATATGGACTTTTATTGTTATCGGGCTCAGGATCACCACGAAATATCATTACCCATTTACCTTTTGCATCAATTCCATTATAGTCATCCCATTTAAGGCTGTCAGTGTTTATATTGAATCCATATCCGGCAAAAACAACATCTGATACTATTCCTGTATTTGAGCTGAATGCTAAAGGCATAAAGTCTTTATCAATCGTATAGTTTACATTATTTACCGAAAGAGAGTTGGATTTACCTGCCAGAACTCTTTTGGTAACTTTATACCTTTGTAATCCGTCTCCTGACAGTGGTATCAAACCATAGGAGAGAAGTTTGCTTCTTATATACTCTGCAGCAAGGCTGTCGCCGGGTGACCCTGTAAGCCTTCCCAGGAGGGCATCGGATGACAAATACTTTATATGTTGCTGAAGCTCCTGTACGGTGACTTGACCATTTCCTTCAATTGAAAATATTAAGAGGACGATCAGTATTGGAACGGACTGAATGATACTTCTAATTCTAACCAGAATGTTTTTTTTCATTATGAGTGTTTCTTTTATTCAAAGAGTTTAAATGCCTCTTTAATTAATCCTATTGCCTCCATTAGTTGCTTCTCAGTGATAACGAGGGGCGGAGCAAAACGAATTATATGATTATGTGTAGGTTTTGCAATCAGCCCTTTCTCTTTCATTACCAGACATACATCCCAGGCTTCTTTGCCATTCTTTGGTTTTATGACTACAGCATTAAGAAGTCCTTTCCCGCGAACAAGTTCAACCATATCTGACTTGATAGAACTGAATTCAGAACGGAATATCTTACCAAGACGATCAGCGTTTTCAGCGAGTCTTTCATTTTTAACAACTTCGAGTGCCGCAATAGCAACTTTGCCGGCGAGAGGATTACCTCCGAAGGTTGAGCCATGTTCTCCAGGTTTTATGGTAAGCATGATCTCGTCATCAGCAAGAACTGCAGAAATAGGCAGAACACCGCCTGATAATGCTTTCCCCAGGATGAGTATATCTGGACGAACGCCTTCATGATCGCATGCGAGCAGCTTGCCTGTTCGGGCAATTCCGGTCTGAACCTCGTCAGCAATAAACAGGACATTTTTTGATTTACAAAGATCATATGCTTTCTTAAGATAACCTTCATCAGGAACAAAAACACCAGCTTCACCCTGGATTGGTTCAACCAGAAAGCCTGATACATCCGGATCTTTGAGGGCATTTTCAAGAGCCTTTAAATCATTATATGGTATTATTATGAAGCCGGGAGTGAATGGTCCGTAATCATTTCTGGCATCGGGGTCTGTCGACATTGAAATGATCGATATGGTCCGGCCATGAAAATTGCCTTCGCATGCTATGATCTTTGCATTGTTTTGTTTTATCCCCTTTTTTTTGTAGGCCCATTTACGGCAGAGTTTCAGCGCTGTTTCATCAGCTTCGGCACCGGAATTCATTGGCAGAACCTTGTCGTATTTGAAATATTTTGTGATATATTCTTCATATTCACCGAGTACAGAATTATAAAATGCCCTTGAAGTCAGTGTAAGCTTTGATGCCTGATCTGTTAATGCTTTTATAATTGCAGGGTGGCAATGTCCCTGATTAACTGCTGAATAGGCAGACAAAAAATCGAAATATCTTTTCCCTTCAATATCCCACACGAATGGCCCTTCACCTCTTTCGAGAACAACGGGAAGAGGATGATAGTTATGAGCACCAAATTTATCTTCCAGTTTAATATAATCCTGAGTATTCATATTATTGATTATTAAATAGATAATAAATGATTAAATGTGCCTACAATCTTACGAAAGCTTTTTAAGATTTCAAAATCAATATAGGATGAAAAGTTGAAGGGGTTGAAGAGTTGAAGGGTTGTGCAAGACCGCAAACAATCCTATTCCTCTCTTGTAAGATCGGGTCTTAAACGCTTTGTTCTGGCCTCTGACTGTTCATGTCTCCAGTTTTCAATTTTTGCTTTATGGCCTGAAAGAAGTATTTCAGGTACTTTCCATCCATTGAAATCGGCAGGTCTTGTATAAACGGGTGATGCAAGAAGATCGTCCTGAAAGGAATCGGAGAGGGCGGACTGTTCATCAGACATAGCTCCGGGGATAAGTCTTACAATAGCATCAGTAATAGCAGCTGCAGGTAATTCACCTCCTGAGAGAACATAGTCCCCGATTGATATTTCCTTTGTTATCAGATAATCTCGAATTCTTTGATCCACACCTTTGTAATGGCCGGCTAGAATAATGATATTTCTTTTGAGTGAAAGCTGGTTAGCCAATTTCTGATTAAATTTTTCTCCGTCAGGAGAAGTATAGATTATTTCATCATATTCCCTCTCACTTTTGAGCTTTTCAATAGCCTTATAGACAGGTTCTATCATCATCACCATACCTGCTCCTCCTCCGAAAGCATAATCATCAACACTTTTATATTTATCATTTGTAAAATCACGAAGATTAATAATATTTATCTCTACCAGCTTTTTCTCCTTTGCCCTTTTAACTATTGAATGATTCAAAGGGCTCTCGAGCAACTCCGGCAAGACTGTAATAATGTCAATTCTCATCTGAAATATTTTTGTAAAAATACAAAGAATATCTTCATTTTCCAGATACATCCAATTATCGTAGAGACAGGTCTCAGACCTATCTCTACTGCAAGTCGATCTGTATTATGCGAAATAAAAACCACATTATATTATTCAATTATATTTGCAAAATGGAATGTCGCGAAAATTGCGGAGCCTGTTGCATAGCACTATCAATTTCTTCTCCTTTACCAGGGATGGCCGGTGGTAAACCGGCGGGAGTGAGATGCGTTCATCTGCTGGATGATTATAGGTGTGCAATTTATAATGATCCGGCATATCCTAAAGTATGTTCCGGTTTCAAAGCTGAACCGGCATTTTGCGGGGCAGACAGTGGAGAAGCTATGAAGATTTTGTATTCGCTATCTTCCTGAACTATACACAACCTTCCCTCCAGTAATAGTATAATCCACCTTAGTCTTCATTATCTCATTTTCGGGAATAGTCAGCAGGTCACTGTCGACTATAACAATATCGGCCAGAAATCCGGTTTTGATCATACCTTTCCGGTTTTCCATAAACTGAGCGTATGAAGAACCTAGAGTGTAATATTCTATAGCTTTGTCCATTGAAATTTTTTGTTCGGGGTGCCAGCCTTCACTATCTTCGCCAAGCCTGTCTTTTCGGGTAACTGCAGCATACAGTCCCTCCATCGGATTAAGCGGTTCAACCTGATAGTCTGTGCCAAATGCCAGTATTGCTCCGGCATCTGCAAGGCTTTTCCAGGCATACGCACCTTTTGCTCTTTCAGGGCCAATGCGTTTTTCGCAGAATTTCTTATCGGAAATGCAATGTGTTGGTTGCATTGAAGCAATTACTCCAAGTCTGGCAAATCGTGGAATATCAGAAGCCTGAAGTGTTTGTGCATGCTCAACCCGGTGACGACTGTCGCGTTTCCCATTCACAGATTCAGCTTTTTCATAAGCATTTAATACCCAGTTATTTCCTTTATCACCGATAGCGTGAACGCCTATCTGGAATCCCAACTTATCGGCAGTAATGATCATTTTCTCCATCTCTTCATATGGCATCAACGCGAGCCCCGATGTGGAAGGATTATCTGTAAATGGTTCAAACATTAATGCAGTACCTGATCCTAATGTGCCATCCATAAAAGCTTTCAGATATCCGAATCTAATCCAGTTACCTTCTTTAGGATAACGTTTTTCAAGCTCGAGATAGCTTTTAAGAAGAATTGTATCCGCAGTCAGTGATTTTCCAATATCGATCCTGCTGGTCAGCTCACCATCATTCTGGAGTTTTGCATAAGCCTGGAAATCTGCATTTCCCGGTACCTGAATGCTGGTAACTCCAAGCTCACGGGCTTCTTTTAAAGCGAGAAGATACCCTTTCCATAATCTCGAGTTTTCTTCTTCAGCAGTCCTTAAAGGCTTAATTTCTCCGGTTTTAATCAGCACCTCTGCATTTTCCTTAATAATACCAGTGGGTTCACCTGTTACCGGATCTTTTTGTATCACTCCGCCAAATGGATCGGGAGTGTTTTTTGTTATACCTGATGCTTTAAGTACATAAGAATTTACAAGAACAGAATGTCCGTCTGCCCTGCTGAGCATAACAGGATTATCTGGAGAAACTTTATCCAGAAGTTCTTTTGTGGGCCATTTTTTATCAATAAACATTTCATGTTCCCAGTGGCCTCCCCTGATAAGTTCCCCTGGTCTGGACCTGTCAACCTGGGCCTTAACCTTTTCGGTTATCACAGAAGGATCAGTGGTATACCGAAGTTCGATGTAATCCGGATCAAGAGGGCCAAAATGTACATGAGAATCATTAAAACCCGGAATCACGAGCCTTCCTCCTGCATCAATAACTTTTGTCGTCCCCTTTTCTATCAATGCTGATATTTCCGAAGTTGTACCCACCGCAATTATTTTTTCACCTCGGATTGCAATAGCCTGAGCTTCAGGATTGTTTTTATCAATTGTCAGAACCTTCCCTTTTATTATTACGAGGTCAGCTCTTTCTCTTTGAGTAAACGAGCTGGTTAATATCATGATTATAGTTGATATTGAAATAATTATATTTTTCATAGTTGTTTTCTTTTTAAAAGGAAATATATTGAAATAAATTGAAATTTATGGAAATCAAAATCTGTTTACAAAATATTTCATTATTTCTATCTATTTCAAATTGACAAGCACCTGTTTCTAATAAGTTCTAATAATTCCATGAGAATAATTTAACTTCTCTTTAAGAATTTTGTTGATTTTTAATGATGTACCATATTATAAAACAGGTAATTTCGCAAAAACAATTGATTATGAATATTGCATTAATCGGCTATGGAAGAATGGGTCACGAAATTGAATCTATAGCTATTAAACGAGGTCATTTTATTAAACTCATTGTAGATCAATACAATGAAGATGAACTGACAAAGACAAATCTGAAAGGGATTGAAGTTGCAATTGAGTTTTCGTCACCGGCAGGGGCATTCAATAATATATGTAAGTGTCTCAATGAAAAAGTTCCCGTTGTATCCGGCACAACCGGATGGCTTGAAGACTATAAAGAAGCAGTAGAAATGTGCAATAAGAATAAGACTGCCTTTATTCACTCTTCAAATTTCAGTATAGGTGTCAATCTGCTTTTCAGACTGAACAGTGAGCTGGCAAAACAGATGGAACGTTACAGTAACTATACTGTCTCAATTGAGGAGATTCATCATTCAAAAAAGCTTGATGCACCAAGTGGTACGGCAATAGCACTTGCAGGAGGCATTATAGACAAGCATTCAAGGTATAAGAAATGGTGTACTGATAATGATAAGCAAGACCTATGCATACCTGTACGTTCGATCAGGCAAGGAGATATTCCGGGAACACATACAGTAACCTGGGATTCAGAAATTGATACAATAAGCCTTAAGCATGAGGCAAAAAACAGGAAAGGCTTTGCACTTGGTGCAGTTGTTGCTGCAGAGTACATACATTCAAGAAAAGGAGTTTTCACAATGAACGAAGTAATGGGATTCTGATAATTATTTCTATTTTTACCGGCTCTATAAAGCAGTTTTATTATGAATGATCTTTTGTCAAAAAAAAATATAAGATTTGCAATTGCTGCAATTCTTTATATTCTTGTTGTAATATGGATTGGTAATTACTGGTTCCTTATTGGGTTAGCTGTTATCTACGATTTATATATCAGTGAGAAAGTTAACTGGACTTTCTGGAAAAAGCGTGACGGCAAGAACAGCGCTTTTATTGAATGGCTTGATGCCCTGATATTTGCAGTGATTGCAGTTACTCTGATAAATATTTTTCTATTTCAGAATTATAGAATTCCCACTCCATCGATGGAGAAGTCATTGCTGGTTGGTGATCATCTCTTTGTTAGCAAACTGGCTTATGGACCGAGAATGCCGAATACTCCGATTGCATTTCCTTTTACACAACATACTATGCCGCTCATTAAGGGTAAATCATGGTCAAATCTGATAATATGGCCATATAAACGCCTTGCAGGAGGAGGTAGAGTAAAGAACAACGATCCCATTGTTTTCAATTTTCCAGCAGGTGATACAGTAGTTGTGGAAGACCAGACGCCAAGCTATTATGATATTGTACGGAGACGAGCCATCGAATTAAAAGAAATGGATGGTGTTTCTGCATCTAAACCAAAAAACTACTATCTGCAGATGGCGAGAAAAGAGATTTGGGAAAAATATACAGTTATATACAGACCGGTTGACAGGAGAGATAATTATGTGAAAAGGTGCATCGGTATTCCGGGTGATACTGTAACTATCAAATCAGGAGTGCTTTATGTTAATGGTAAAATTGTTCCTGACAATGGAACCCAGCAGACAACTTATGCTGTCAGGACTAACGGAATTTCCATCAATCCAAAAGCATTTGAGCGACTGGATATTTCAAAATCTGATCAGACAATGATGTCCGGTTCAGTTTACCTGTTGCCTCTCACCAGGCCAAATGCTGAGGCAATATCCAAGTTTACAAATGTTTCTGAAGTGTCACCAGTCTATACCGGGAAAGGTGAATATGCACCACATATTTTCCCTTATAATCCTGTTTATGGCTGGAATGAAGACAACTATGGACCAATATGGATGCCTGTTAAAGGTGCCACTGTAAAACTTGATACGTCCAATCTCTGCCTTTATGAGCGTATAATTAATGTATATGAGCATAATAAACTGAGGGTTGAAGGAAGCACCATTTATATAAATAATACTCCTGCTGTGAGTTATACATTCAGGATGAATTATTACTGGATGATGGGAGACAACCGCCATAATTCAGCAGATTCAAGATACTGGGGTTTTGTTCCTGAGGATCATATCGTAGGCAAGCCGAAGTTTATATGGTTATCGCTCGATAAGGAGGCAAGTGGGCTGAAAAGAATAAGGTGGAGCAGGATATTTATGAAGGCGAGATGACATAAAAAAGGGACATGTTTTCGCATGTCCCTTTTAATTTATAAGATTAAACCTTACTTAACTTTCTCCACGATTGCTTTAAAAGCTTCGGTGTGGTTCATTGCAAGGTCTGCGAGAGTTTTTCTATTCAGCGTAATACCTTTTTTATCAAGTTTGCCGATAAACTCGGAATAGCTCATATCATACTGACGGACACCTGCATTTATCCTTTGAATCCATAAAGCCCTGAAAAGGCCTTTCTTTTTCTTCCTGTCACGGTATGCATAACCCATTCCTTTGTCGAGGGTATTCTTTGCAACCGTTATTACATTTTTTCTTGATCCGAAGTTTCCCTTTGTCTGCTTAAGAACCTTTTTTCTCCTGGCTCTTGAAGCGACTGAATTTACTGATCTTGGCATAACTCATTTTTTTTGAATGTCAGCGGTCCTGTAAAAGACTCTTAAGTGCTGAACAATCTGTTAATACTATAATTAATTTTATCAATGCGTCCAACAACTATTTCATTGCGAGCAGCAGCTTAACGTTTTTAAGATCTGCTTTGTCAACCTGACCTGCATAGGTAAGATTTCTCTTACGTTTGGTTGCTTTTTTAGTCAGGATGTGGCTTTTAAATGCATGTTTACGCTTGATCTTTCCTGTTCCGGTCAGAGAAAATCTCTTCTTTGCACCCGGATTCGTCTTCATTTTTGGCATTTTTCTAAATCAAATATATTAAAAAACTATTTTTTCTTTTTAGGTGAAAATGAAACGATCATTCTTTTACCCTCCAGTCTGGGAAGCTGTTCAACCTTTCCATATTCTTCAAGGTCGTTGGCAAAACGTAAAAGTAATACTTCACCCTGTTCCTTGAATAAAATTGATCTGCCTTTAAAAAACACGTAAGCTCTCACTTTTGCACCCTCTTCGAGGAATCTCATGGCATGCTTGAGCTTAAAATTATAATCGTGATCATCGGTGTTGGGTCCGAACCTGATCTCTTTAACAACAACTTTTGATGCTTTGGCCTTTATCTCTTTTTGCTTCTTCTTTTGCTGGTAAAGAAATTTCTGATAATCAACAATCCGGCAAACAGGGGGATCTGCATTTGGCGAAATTTCAACCAGGTCAAGTTCCAGGGTATCTGCAAGCCTTAAAGCATCCTGAATACTCATTACGTCTGCTTCTATTTCTTCACCTACTACTCTGACCACTTTTGCTGTGATCCTGTGGTTGATTTTGTGAGCCGGCTGGGTAACCCTTGCCGGGCTTCGCCTGATTGGTAAAGCTATAGCTCTTTCCTCCTTATTTTTGTTAATACTAAAATTATCTGTTGCGCATTAAAATGCAATCTCTTTTTTGATCTCAGAATTTATAAAATTAACAAATTCTTCAATTTTCATACTCCCTTTATCGCCTTCTCCCTGCTTCCTGACAGCGATTGTCTCGTTTTCAACCTCTTTTTCACCGATAATAAGAAGATAAGGAATTCTCTTTAATTCATTATCCCTGATCTTCTTACCTATCTTTTCGCTTCTATCGTCAATCAGTGTGCAAATATCGGAATTATTTAGAATTTCCAAAACTTTTCCGGCATAATCATTGAATTTTTCACTTATTGGCAATATGACTGCTTTTTCAGGTGCAAGCCAGAGCGGGAATTTTCCGGCAGTATTTTCAATTAATACTGCAACAAAACGCTCCAGCGATCCGAAGATTGTCCGGTGAATCATTACCGGTCTGTGTTTCTGATTATCGCTACCATTATAGGTCAATTCAAATCTCTCAGGAAGGTTATAATCAACCTGGATTGTACCCAACTGCCATTTTCTGCCGATTGCATCTTTTACCATGAAATCGAGTTTTGGGCCATAGAACGCAGCTTCTCCCGTGACTACAGTTGTCTCAAGTTTCTTCTCTGCTGCAGCTTCAATTATATCACGCTCGGCTTTCTCCCAGTTTTCATCCGAGCCAATGTATTTCTGTTTGTTCTCCGGATCACGAAGGGATACCTGGGCAGTATAATCATTGAAATTAAGGATCTTAAATATGTATAATATCAGGTCGATAATGCTATTAAACTCATCTCTTAGCTGGTCGGGTCTGCAAAAGTGATGTGCATCATCCTGTGTGAAACTTCTGACTCTGGTAAGTCCGTGTAGCTCACCACTTTGTTCGTACCTGTATACTGTTCCGAATTCAGCCATTCTGAGTGGCAGATCTTTATAAGAGTGTGGTGTAGCATTATATATCTCACAGTGGTGAGGACAGTTCATTGGTTTGAGCATAAACTGTTCGCCTTCCTGCGGAGTTGAAATTGGCCGGAATGAATCCGCACCATATTTTTCAAAATGACCGGAAGTCTTATACAGATTAACATTTCCGATATGGGGTGTGGTAACAATTTTATATCCTCTTTTCCTTAATTCTTTAGTAAGAAAAGTGATAAGATTCTGCCTGACATCCGATCCTTTCGGAAGCCATAATGGGAGACCCATACCTACTTTTGCCGAGAAGGTGAATAATTCCAATTCTTTTCCTATTCTGCGATGATCTCTTCTTTTTGCTTCTGCAAGAAAAACCAGATATTCATCAAGAAGCTTCTGTTTAGGATAGGTGATGCCATAAATTCTTGTAAGCATCTTGCGATTCTCATTGCCTCTCCAGTATGCACCGGCAACACTCAGAAGCTTTATGGCTTTTAAAGGTTCAGTCGAAGGAAGATGAGGTCCCCTGCAGAGATCCGTGAAATTACCCTGTGTATATAATGTTATTGTACCGTCTTCAAGTTCGCTTATCAGTTCAGTTTTATATTCATCACCCTTTTTTGAGAAAAAATCAAGAGCCTCTTTCTTGGTTATATCTTGTCTGCTGTATTTGAGATTCTTCGCAGCCAGCTCTTTCATTTTATTCTCAATATTCTGGAGATCGGCCTCCGTGATTACGATACCATCTCCCGGATCTACATCGTAATAGAATCCATTCTCAATAGCGGGTCCGATTCCAAATTTCATGCCCGGGTATATGGACTCCAGAGCTTCAGCCATAAGGTGGGCTGAAGAGTGCCAGAATGCATGCTTTGCTTCAGCATCTTCCCACTTATGAAGCTTAATTTTAGCATCATCGTTGATTGGTCTGGTCAGATCCCATATCTCACCATTCACAGTAGCCGCATATACTTCTTTAGCCAGCCGGGGACTTATTTGTTCCGCGACTTCAAGACTGCTGATTCCTTTATTATATTCTCTTGAGGATCCGTCTGGAAAAGTTATCTTTATCATTCTGAGAGCTTCTTTTTATTGGAGTGCAAAGATAAATATAATTTTTAATTTATTCGTTTAAAAAATTGAGACAGGGTCATACCATGGCATGACCCTACAGGTTTGATTTATTCTTTTGTGAATTTTAATCTTTGTTTTTTTGTTCCGTTTATGAAGGTTATTATGTATGTTCCTTTTGCGTATTTGCTTACGTCTATATTTTCTTTTGTTTCGCCTATATTTATTTCTATTTTTTCGTTGTCTATTATTTTTTTCCTTCTAGGTTGTATATTTCTCTGTATATTATTTTTGGCGTGTTTGATTCATATTCTATGTTTAGAATTTCTCTTACTGGGTTTGGATATAGTATTACTTTGTCGTCTATTGTTACTGGTTCTATTGCTGTTGGTTTGTTCATTTCGAAGCTTAGGCTGTCTTTTGATGTGTGTGTCGGATCTGCGTATTTTATCAATATCTTGTATAGTCCGTTTTGTAGCTGTAGTTGTTTGTTCACACTTTTTTCTGTCGCTACTTTTGTTCCGCCGTTGATATTGTATGATGCTGTTATTGGATCATTCTCTTTATCTGTTATATCGTACTGTAATGTTACTATATCTGTTGAATATTTCTGTCCTTCAGAAGGTGATTTTATTGATATTGTCGGTGCATTATTTATTGTTCCTGTGATTGTTCTTTGGAATGATGAATCAGCGTCTAATCGGAAATAGTCTAATGCTTCGGCTAGTATTGTATGGTTTCCTGGTGTCAATCCCATCTTTATTCCTACGCCTGATGTCAATGGTTTTTTTGCTCCACCGTCTACACTATATGTTATATTTTTTAGATTTGCATCTGTCGCTTTAAACATTGACCATATAGTACCTGTAATTCAATCTCAGCCATATTTAGCCAGCTTCCATGTTTGGGTGTATATATAAATTCAAATCTATCCCATAACCTTTTTGCCTCTTTGGGCCTGAATGTTTCATAGAAAGCTGATGCTCCGTGTGTATTATAATTATCCATTACTGATGTTATCCGCTTTGCTTTAGGGTAATGTTCATCTGCAATTCCTTTTATGAACATTGCCCAATCTTTCTTGGTTTTAAATTCTGTGACTTCCACGAAACGTTTGCCTTTAAGCGGCTCATTTGCCATGAATATATTTATTACTCCATTCCCATGTATTCATAATCTTCTCTTGCTTCCTGGCCTGGCTTCATTGCAATTGAGGTCCGGGCTTCTTCTATTAACTGCTTTGGTGATTCATCCATACAAACTACCGGATAGTCTTTGTCGTAAGGTCTTTTATAAACATCCAATACACGTTCCATATTTGCTACAAACTCACTACTTTGTTCCGGAGGGATGACCCAGCCTCTTACTTTCCAAGGCTTAAGTTCGTTTTTTTTAGAACACTTCTTACTGTTACATGCGAAATGCTTTCAACATAATTTAATTCCACCATCTTGTCGGCCAATAATCTTAAAGACCATTTGGCAAATCCTTTGGGTGGTTCACTACAGCAGAGAGTTACCAATTTAGCCTCTATATCTCCATCTGTTTTTCTTTCGTAAATCCGTGTGGTAGGGCGCCTCTCCAGGCATTCATTAAGACCTTCTTCAATGAATTTTTTCTTAACCCTGTCTATTGTCCGCATACCAACCTTAAGCACTTTGCTTATTTGTTCATTAGTTACTTTCTGTGAATACTTGCCTTCATCACAATTTAACAGAATATACGCAGTCCGAAATGTTTGTGAAGTATGAGAACCTTTATTGATAATACTCATAAGTTCTTCTACCTCATTTTTGGTTAGTTTAATCTCATAACGTATCATTTGTATAGTTTTTTACAAATATACAAATATTTTAATAAATTACGCCATAATATATTTAACTTAACTTAACACTAGTTTTGTTAGTGCAGCATGTACAGGAGTATTAGATTGTTAGGGTGGTTCTTTATATATTGGTAGTACCTATATCAAAGGTAAAATAATATTTCATTGCTTATCCAGACACCGCCTGGATAAATATAATTATCAAAAAAATGAGTTAATTAGGTGCTGAATCAAATTCTCCCTTCATACAAATCAGCTATCGGGAAGATAAGATCATAATCATTCCAGTTCAGATTACCATCAACAACTTTAAAACTTTTAAATCTGTTCAATTCAAGATATTTTCTAATTGACGGATGCTGAGATTTTTCGAGAAAAGGGCCGAAATCAACTATTTGTTCAGTTCCGTCTGAAAAGATTAACTTTATTTTATAGTACCCGTTGAATTCAGCTTCCTTTAATTTAATTTTTTTTTCAATATTCTTATCATACTCAACAACCATTTTCATTTCAACCTCCTTTCTATTCTTTCAAAATCTACCTCTTTATGCAATACAAAATAGTTTATCCATTTATCAATAATCCTGTCTCCGTATTTTTCTATAAAGTCTTCAAAATCTTTTAATTTGCTGCCTTTTAATGGACTGACTCCCTTAACAGATTTTATTACTATCTTAACTATCCTGCCATTTTCGATAAAAAACTCTGCTTTACTTTCAAAATTTTCATATTTCCCATGAACATGAATTGGTTCATGGTCGTTGGAGTAAAAGAAGATAAGAATTCCTAAGTATTCGAAAATTTTTGGCATTAATCCGGTTTTTAGCAAATTTACAACTTCCTGCACAATAAATCATATTCTGTTTTTCATCTTGTTCCGGAATTTTCATCAGTTAGTTGATATTGTATAAATAATTAAACTTTCGAGCTTCCCGATCCTAGTCTTTGTGATGATATTCCAAGAATACCAGAAACATTATTACATTTCATCAAAATCAATTATATTGCTGAATATTTTAATTAATAAATTATGGAATCTGAAATCAGTACAAAAAACACGAAGAGTGAGATTCTGTCTGCATATGACGAGCTGCTGAAAAAAATTCAGGATAAGAAAACCGAAGAACCCAAAAAAGTTCAGGAACAGCAAAAACAGGAGAATCTTGTAAAAAAAGCCGCTTCATTAAGCAACGAAAGTATAGTTAAAGGCATAGCCGGACTTAAAGTTGACCTAGCGTCAACGCTCGACAAGTTGGGTGAAAACCTGGTATCGGAATTCAGGAAATTTGAAGAACTGCAACAGGCGATAACGGTAGAGCAAAAGAATCTGGAAGACCTGTACCAGTTATCGGTTGTTGCCGATTCGCTTTCGATTATGTTGCTGGCCCAAAAGGAAAAGAAAGAGCAGTTTGAAGAGGAGATCGCTTCCCGGAAAACCGAATTCAACGAAAATATGAATTCGGAAAAGGAGCACTTCGAAACCGAAATGGCCGAAAAAAAGGTTTTGTGGAAAAAGGAACAGGAAATCTGGCAACAAAAAAACAAGGAGGAGTCTGAAGAGTCTAAAAAGAACCGGACACGCGCAGAAGAGGAATATCAATATAACCTTAAAATTACGCGTAAGAAAGAAACTGATGTTTATGAAGAGAAAAAACAAAAACTCGAAAAAGATCTTACCGAGAAGAGAATCTCTTTCGAAAAGGAATTTGCCGAACGGGAAGTCAAAATAAAAGAAGCAGAAGCCGAATTGAAAGAACTCCGCACCAGAAACGCTGCCTTCCCTGATGATCTGGAAAAAGCTGTTAATGCATCAGTCTTAGCAACCACCGAAAAACTGCAAACCACTTTCCGGTTTGAAAAAGAACTCAGCGAAAAAGAGGCTCTGGGCGAACTGAAACTGAAAGAACAGATCATTGAAACCCTGAAAAGCAAGATCAAAGACATGGAAATCACCATGAAAGAACTTTCTCAAAAAACCGCTACATCCGAAGCAAGTGTTAAAGACATCGCCATTAAAGCCATCGAAAGTACGTCAAAACCTTATTTCGTGGAAAAAACCAGAGAAGTACAGGGGAAAGAGTAAATATAATAGCAGGTCAGGGAAATAGAATTGTTACTTTTTATTTAATCTTATAATAAGATTGGTCTATGTCATGGCGTGGCCTACATGTACCATTATCTGATAAAGTAGGGTCGCCATGGCATGACACTATCTGTTCAAAACCTTATTCAATTCCTTTTTAATTATTTCTGTCCACAAAGCATAACCCTTTTCGGTAAGGTGTAATTTATCATCTCTGAATAATTCATCTTTAGGTACCCCATATTCGTTCAAAAAAGCAAAATCAGTAGCTATGAAATATGTATTCTTTTGATTGTCACAAATCTCTTTGATAAGTGCATTGGCTTTCTGAATCTTCGGCCATACTTTCCATCGCGAAACTGTCGGGGTGACAGCAATCCAGAATACAGGAGTGACAGGATGAACTTTGCGAATGGTTTTAAGAACGTTCCTGAATAATGTCGCAACCTCCGCCGGTGTTTTGTCATTGTCCGTACCTGTTATATCATTGGCAATGAATAATATGATGGCTTTGCATTGGTGAGGATCAATGATCCGACCTGCATAAACAGCAAAATCACTTAATTTTGCTCCACCATATCCACGCTGAATTACATGATATGGAACCATATCTTTTTCGAGAGAGGTCCAGAATCTTATACTTGAACTTCCTGCAAAAAGAATTGCGTCTTCCGGATATTTTTCACTTTTATTAAGTTGTTCAAAATTCTGAATATCTTTTTCCCAGAACTTAACTTCCGGAAGATTCTGGTATTTTTTAACAGGGGAACAGGAGAGAAGAATAGAAGAAATCAATAAAACAATATACCTGCGCATGTTATCTTTTGTTATGAACATTTCAAAAATACTATTTATATGTTAAAAAAAATAAAATGCCATTCGTGATAAAAACTTGTATCCTAACTTTAGGATTATATAATGATATTTTACAAAAAAAAAGTTAGGTTTGTAGGAATTATACTTCGATCCCAACCTTTCAAATAGAACAGATGTCAAAAAACCGGTTATTTATCACAAAGCCACTTCCTCAGTTGTTCAGTGAATCTCAGGAATCAGATGGCTTAAAAAGAACGCTGACACCACTGAATCTTACAACATTAGGAATTGGAGCCATTATTGGTGCAGGTATTTTTGTACTTACAGGTCAGGCTGCAGCGCAATATGCCGGTCCTGGTATTGTTTTATCTTTTGTAATTTCAGGTCTTGCCTGCGGTTTTGCGGGTCTGTGTTACGCAGAATTTGCCTCCATGATCCCTATAGCAGGAAGCGCTTATACATATTCATATGCCACTCTTGGGGAATTCTTAGCCTGGATAATAGGTTGGGACCTTATTCTTGAATATCTTTTTGCCGCTTCAACTGTTGCGGTGGGTTGGTCAGGATATGTTGTGAGCTTTCTGAAGGACCTGCATATATTTATACCGCCACAATTTACCGGGGCTGTTGGCTCTGTACTTGTTAACGTTCCTGATTTTGGATGGAAACCTCTTACGGCAACTTTTGCGCAGACTTTGGCAGCCTCAGGAGTTCACGTTGATTCCTTGGCACATGTCACCTGCGTGCTTAATTTGCCGGCAATGTTTATTGTGGCACTATTATCAGCTTTGCTGGTGATTGGTATCCGCGAATCTGCTAATTTCAATAACATAATGGTAATTACCAAAGTATCGGTAATTATACTGTTTATTGCAATAGGATTCGTGTTTGTTAAATCAGCAAACTGGCATCCTTTTATTCCTGCCAATAAAGTTGAAACTGCTCCAATAGCTCAATACGGAGGATTTTGGGGATGGTTGAAAGCATATAGTCATGAGTTTGGCAAGTTTGGTATAAGCGGAGTTCTGAGAGGAGCAGGCGTTATCTTCTTTGCATACATAGGTTTCGATGCGGTTTCTACTGCGGCCCAGGAGGCAAAAAATCCTCAGCGAGATATGCCGATAGGTATTCTTGGATCTCTCGGAATTTCTACAGTTTTATACATTCTCGTTGCAATAGTACTTACAGGCATTGTAAGCTATACTACTTTAAATGTAGCTGATCCTGTGGCTGTTGGAGTTGATGCAATGGGCAAGGGGATGTTCTGGTTGAGACCTATCGTAAAGATCGCTGCTATTGCCGGATTAAGCTCCGTCATTCTTGTGATGCTTTTGGGGCAACCAAGAATCTTCTATTCCATGTCAAGAGATGGCTTGCTTCCACCGGTCTTCTCGAAGGTCCATCCCCGGTTTAAGACTCCTTATATCAGTACCATCATTACCGGAACGGTTGCCATGATTATTGCCGGAATACTGCCAATCAGTATACTTGGAGAGCTGGTTTCAATAGGCACTCTTCTTGCTTTTATTATCGTTTGTATGAGTGTACTGGTCCTGAGAAAATCCAAACCAGATATTAAACGTCCATTTAAAACACCGTGGGTTCCTCTGGTTCCTATTTTAGGTGCTTCGATATGCTTTTTGCAGATGGCATCCTTACCACTCGATACATGGTTGAGACTTATTATCTGGATGGCTATTGGATTCTGTATCTATTTCTTTTATGGTGTGAAACATAGTAAGATAAGGCAGAGTACGCCGAAGGATTAGGCATTTGCAACTTGTTTCTTGCATTTCCTCTAAAGGATTCAGTTCTCTACTTAAAAAGATGTTTGCTGAGTAATCTTAATGCTTCTATTTTGTTTGATGTATCTATAAGGAGAGACAGGCTGTTAGGACTTCCTCCGTAAGAGATCATTTTCAGAGGTATGGTATTTAATGCTTCAAATATTTCAGGTGCTGAACCTGTCCGTTCAGTGCGGAAATCTCCCACAATACATACAATTGTCTGATTCTCTTCAACTTCCACAGTTCCAAGTTCTTTCAGGTCTTTTGCTATCTGTTTAATGAATTCAGAATTGTCTATCGTGATCGATACAGCAACCTCCGATGTAGTGATCATATCTATAGGTGTCCGGTATGCTTCAAAGATCTCAAATACTTTACGGAGGAATCCATAGGCCATTAACATCCTGTCGGATCTGATCCTTAATGCAGATATCCCGTCCTTTGCTGCAACAGCTTTATAATCCAGAAGAGTTGATGAAGATGTTATCAGGGTACCCGGATCTTCCGGTTCCATAGTGTTCTTAAGCCTTACAGGTATATTCTTTTCACGGGCCGGATTAACGCTTGACGGATGTAATATTTTTGCACCGAAATAAGCAAGTTCGGCTGCTTCATCGAACGATAATTCCCTGATAACCTTTGTGTTCTCGACAAAACGCGGATCATTGTTATGAAACCCGTTAATATCAGTCCATATCTGAATCTCTGACGCGTTTACAGCAGCTCCTATTAAGGAAGCTGTAAAATCGCTGCCACCCCGTTTCAGATTATCGATCTCCCCGTAAGCATTTCTGCAGATAAATCCCTGGGTGATAATAATATTTTCTGACGGGTAGTTTCTAAGCTCCCGTTCAATATTTTCTTCAATGTAAAAGGAATCAGGCTCTCTATCCTTATCGATTCGCATGAAACTTAAAGCCGGTAAAAGGATTGATTTAATATTGTTTTCCTGGAGCAAAAGCTGGAATATTGAAGTGGATATTAGCTCTCCCTGGGCAAGAATTGCTTTTTCCTGAAGCTTTGTAAATACCCTGAGTGTAAAATTCCTGATATACTCAAAATGAGAATCAATCAGTTCGTGTCCGGATTTTTTAAAATTCTCAGTGGCAAAAAGCTCCTCAACTATTTGATGATACTTTGATCTTAAATTGTTATTTCTAACTGATGCTTCATTAATATTGTCGGCATACAGCAGGTCTGTTATTTCAACGAGGTTGTTGGTAGTTCCTGCCATGGCAGATAAAACGACCATCTTTCTCTCATCATCATTTATTAATGGTATCAGAGCTTTCATCCTGTCGGGGCTTGCCACTGAAGTCCCGCCAAACTTCATAATTTTCATATAAGTAATTTATTAAAAAAAAACCTGCATCTTTTTGCAGGTCCATATATATTTTATTGTTAATAGCTTACGTATAAAGATAAAAAAGACCTGTAATCCAGATGCATTGGACACCACAAAAGCTTTTTTACCTGTTTATTCATAAAGTTATTATCAGGGAGCAAAAATATACTTTTAATTAATAAAGTACATTTAATTGGTATATTTTTTGTTAACATATATAGTAATTAATAGTTTAAATAGAAATTTTCTAAAATGAAGAAAACTGCTTTTTTAATACTGGTAATTCTGGTTGCAATTCAGACAGTTGGATTCAGCCAGAAAAAAAAGGAGAGGAAAGGCACAAAAACTGACACTCTTTCCGTAGATAGCCTGGAGTACCGGTTAATAATCCTGGACCCTGGTTTTGAGACGTGGCTTTTGACTAAACCTCTAAAGAGTTTTTACTCAAATGACTATTATATTCAAAAAAACCGTTTCTATGTGGCAGAATGGAACCTGAGGTATATGACGTCAAACAAAAATGGTCTGTATGACAATTATATTGATTATAATCCAACTACTGACTACGGGATCGATATTAATTACAGACTCTATTACTATTTCAGGTATTTTGAAGAGATGAATCATGTTAAGCTTCTGAGCTTTGACAGGTGACCGGGCTGCTTATTATCTGTTGCCTGTTGCTGGTTGCTGGCCCTGTGAAATAGCGCAAAGCCTACACTAAAGAATTATTTCACCAGCTACCAGGAACCAGCGACTGATTTCTAACCTTTTTGAATCTTTTTTTATATATTTCATTTTTATTTATATTTTTGCAGCCGCTATCTTTTCCCGCCCAGATGGCGAAATTGGTAGACGCGCTAGTTTCAGGGACTAGTGTCAGTAATGATGTGCAGGTTCGAGTCCTGTTCTGGGCACTACCCCATCACGCCCAGATGGTGAAATTGGTAGACACGCCAGCTTGAGGGGCTGGTGCCGGTTACGGTGTGCAAGTTCGAGTCTTGTTCTGGGCACTACAAGAGAGTTGGAAACAGCTCTCTTTTTTGTTTTCTGTCAACGGGTTACACTCTGATGCTTTTCTGCAGTCTCGCTTCAAATGGAAACATGATGGAAACATTTCCGGGTTAAACATTAATTAATTGTACTGTAAATTTAGTTGAAAATACTGTCATCAGCAACCAAGGATCAGTTGGGGTTTGGATTTATTTCGAAACTTCAATCAATCACAATTTTTCCTTCGGTCTTGAATTATCCGGCAGGGAAGTTACCTTTACACACGAGATAATGCCTCAATCTTAAATCGTGTAAAGACATGGAGCACCAAATTACCGTAAAGAAATACCTGAGCGAAAAAAAAAGGATACTAAAAATCATTGCCCAAACCATTGATATCAAAGATAAAATACACATTAATGCTCCGGTTGGTTCGGGAAAGACAACACTAATATTGGAATTAATCCAACACTACCCAGATAAACGATTCCTAATTCTATTTCCACAAATATCTATCACGGAGCAGGTCCAGACCAAACTCACTGCCCTGAACATTGAATCTTGCATCGTTAACGCGGATACCATCAAAAGTGTTATTAAGAACAATGCTGGTTCTCTTGCCAACTCAATGGACGATAATCTTTTTTCAATCCTCGACAAAGATAACAAGATAAGCACAAATGCCTCAAAGGTTTCACCGGATAGGGTTTTTCTAACCACCATAGATCAAACCTATAAGCTCATTGATGAACTCAAGTTTGATAATGATCAGACGGTTGTTGTTGTGGATGAAACGCATACATTCCTCACCAGTGCT
>PLML01000152.1 GCA_003141525.1 Bacteroidales bacterium | reverse complement strand
GAGGCTATGCAGGACGGGTTGCCGGTGGGGTTTTCAAACCGGGAGATGAGGTTACTGTCTTACCATCACTGCGCAAAACAAAAATTAAAAGCATTGATGTTCCGGGCAAAAAACTTTCAGAAACTATTGAAGGAGATTCAGTTGCAATATCCCTGTATGACCAGATTGATATCAGTCGGGGCGATATGCNNATGATTTGCTGGTTCAATGAACGTCCGATGAAGGTTGGAGGAAGATATCTTGTAAGGATAAACAGTAATGAAGCAGGATGTATCGTGAAGTCAGTCAATTACAGGATGAACATCAACACGCTTGAAAATGATTTTGAAAACATTTCAATTAACATGAACGATATAGCAAATATCACCATAAAAACTTCAAAACCAGTCTTTTTTGATAGCTACAAGAAAAATAATATTACCGGAAGCATGANNATGAAGGTACAAATGAGACTGTAGCTGCCGGGATGATCCTTTGAAGAATGTCTTGAAGTCTTGGAGTCCTGAAGTCTTCATAGCCAGGTAGTCACTTAATCTCTCCCCAGTCTCCCAGTCCGTCAGTCGATTCGTCTCTGATTTTGGTGATTGATTGATAAAAATCAGTTAAAAATTAGTTTTTAAGTCATAGATTTGACCATCGTCTGAAATAACGGTGAGGGAAAATTTGTATGACATCAATAGGAAAATCGGATAATAAAAAATTAATATTTTCACCAGGTTGCGCTTTAATGCTTTATAAACCTGAACTGGCAGGCAGAATTCATCGGCTTCTGATCGAGAATTTCGGCAAGATGGATATGTTATTGACCTGCTGCCAGCATGAACCTTCCTTACCGGTAAATTCTAAAATAATAAATATCTGTCCGGGTTGTGATAAACGTTTCAGAAATGACTTCGGTGATGCTTCAACAATTTCATTATGGGAAATTTTAGCAGGAAGCGAATTTTTCATTTTCCCCGATTATAAAGGTCAGAGAATGTCAATTATTGATGCATGTCCTACACGTGATCAGAGTAGAGTTCAAGATGCAATCAGAGGTATTCTTTTGAAAATGAATATTGAACTGGTTGAACCTGAAAATACCAGGACAAACAGTACCTGCTGCGGAGATGGCTCGTACGGGGAACTGCCTACTGATCAGGTTCTGGAATTAATGATAAAAAGAGCATCGGAAATGCCTGTTGATTATGTTGTAGTGTATTGTGTAACCTGTATTAAATCTGTCTATAATGGCGGAAAAAAACCACGTTATATAGTTGACCTTCTGTTTAAGGAAGGAACTGATCCCAAAACTTATGACCCGGACGAATGGCATAAAGAATTGGCTGACTACAAAGGAAAACACTAAAATCACTGTAGAATCAGATAAATAAAAAATGCTTTACTTTGTAAAACAATTTGATAAGGAAACTGTTTTACTTAATATGAAGAAGGCTATTCCCATTTCGCTTATATTCATAGTGATGACAGCAATGTTACATCTTTCTGTCGCAACACACTATTGCAGTGGGAAGATAGCCTCGTCAAAGATTTCATTTTCCGGGAAGCTGGCATCATGCGGAATGGAAGATATTGAAAAGGATTTACCTCTGACAGGTGCACATTTCGCTTCACATTGTTGTGACAATGTTTTAGTGTTTTATGGTATAAACAGCATCTACTTTCCATCTTTTTCATTTGTTCCGGAATCATGTCATCACAATTCTCAGGTTTATATATTACATATTTGTCTGACTTACAATTCATTAGCTTTTAATAAATCATTATGTACAAATGAGAGTCCACCTGATCCGCCTGTATCCAACAATGTGGACCTCTCCGACATTTGTATCTTCCGTATTTGATCAATTCCCTTCAGCCTATTGTACAGATGGATTCATATATCCTTCTGTAACAGTTGAACTTTTTCAACTCTTTCAATTTTTTAAACTATTCAACTTTTACTAACATTTTAATCTCTTAAAAAAATGAAAACATTTAAGTTATTTTTTGCAATTGTATTATTAGCTGCTTTTGGTGCGAGCACAACAGCACAGACAACTACCAAAGCTCCGGTTCAGCAAAAGACTGAGACATTTAAAGTCTGGGGTAAATGTGATATGTGTAAAACACGCATCGAGAAGGCTGTCAAGACTGAAGGAGCAACAAGCGCAAACTGGGACACTGAAACGAGCATGCTTACGGTAACATTCGATCCTGACAAAACAAGCGTCGATGCACTTGGAAAGAAACTGGCATCTGTCGGACACGACACTGAAAAGTATAAGGCGCCTGATGATGTATATGCAAAGCTTCCGGACTGCTGCCATTATGATAGAGCCAAATAATTTATAAAAGTTCATCACAAAGAAACACAAAGGGGAAAATATCAAAAAAAAATATTTCGGACAACCTCCGGCTATTTATATAATTATGTTCAACAGATTAGTAAAATACTTTCTCGAGAATCGTCTGATCACTTTTATATTCCTGATCGCTTTTGTATTGGTAGGACTAGTGACAATGCCGTTTAACATGAAATCGGGTCTGCTGCCACGTAATCCGGTTCCTGTAGATGCCATTCCTGATATTGGTGAAAATCAGCAGATTGTGGCAACCGAATGGATGGGTCGTTCCCCAAAAGATATTCAGGACCAGATAAGCTATCCTCTGACAACGGCTTTACTTGGAATTCCGGGTGTTCAGACCATTAGAAGCACCTCAATGTTTGGTATGTCATTCATCTACATTATTTTTAAAGACAACATTGAGTTTTACTGGAGCCGGTCAAGAATCCTGGAAAAACTTAATTCCCTGCCATCCGGAACATTGCCTGCCGGAGTTCAACCTTCTTTAGGCCCCGATGCAACCGCACTGGGGCAAATATTCTGGTACACCCTCGAAGGACGCGACCCGAAAACCGGAAAACCAAATGGTGGATGGGATCCCTCGGAACTCAGAACAATTCAGGATTTTTATGTAAAATATGGCCTTTCAACTGCTGAAGGTGTTTCCGAGGTAGCATCTGTTGGCGGATTCATAAAAGAATACCAGGTTGATCTTAACCCGGATGCTCTTAAGGCTTATAATGTATCAGTCATGGACGTGATGAATGCCGTGAAAAACAGCAATCTTGATATCGGGGCTGAGACTATTGAACTTAATAACGTTGAATATATAATTCGTGGGCTGGGATATGTAAAGAGTTTGGAAGATCTGGAATTATCAGTTGTGGCTGTTCGAAATAACGTTCCTGTCCGAATAAAAGATGTGGCCCATGTAAATTTTGGCCCTTCTACCAGGCGTGGTGGTCTTGATAAATCGGGTTCAGAGGCAGTCGGAGCAGTTGTCGTTGCACGATATGGCTCAAATCCCATGGAAGTAATTAATAATGTAAAAGATAAGATAAAGGAAATTGAAGCAGGATTGCCACAAAAAATGTTACCTGACGGTACTGTATCGAAGATAACAATAGTCCCCTTTTATGACAGGACGGGCTTGATCAAGGAAACAATCGGAACACTCGAATCTGCACTTTCACATGAAATCCTTATAAGTATAATTGTCATTATTATACTGGTAATGAATCTCAGAGCTTCATTAATTGTAGCCGGTTTATTGCCAATTGGCGTTTTGATGACCTTTATACTTATGAGAGCATTCGGGGTAGAGGCTAATATTGTCGCATTATCGGGAATTGCAATTGCTATTGGTGTAATGGTTGATATTGGCATCGTGGATGTGGAGAATATTCTCCGTCATCTTGAGTTGCCAGAAAATGAAGGAATTCGCGGGAAAAAATTAATGCAGGTAATTTACCAGGCGACAACAGAAGTCAGGGCAGCGGTTGTTACTTCTGTTGCAACAACAATTGTCAGCTTTCTTCCGGTATTTGCTATGCAGGCTTCTGAAGGTAAGCTTTTTCATCCTCTTGCCTTTACAAAAACATTTGCTTTACTCTCGGCATTTATTCTGGGTATAGTGGTTTTGCCGACATTAGTACATATTTTCTTTAACATACGGTTCGAAACTAAGAAAATCCGAAATATATGGAATGGCACACTGATAGCTGCAGGTCTGTTTTTTGCAATCTTCTGGCATATTTGGCCTGCTTTGGCATTAACAGCAGTAGGGGTAAATAATCTGCTTGATTACAGATGGTCTGAAAAACGCAAAGAATTTCCAAACTATATAAATATAGGGATAACTGTATTGTTTGCAACTTTTTACCTCTCGGCAGAGTGGCTGCCACTGGGAGCTCATAACAGCATCCTGGCTAATTTCCTGTTTGTTTGTGGAATCGTTGGGGTAATTCTTTTTGCTTTAATGACCATGGTTCATTTTTATGAGAATATACTCCGATGGGCATTGCAAAATAAGTGGAAATTTCTTATAATCCCTGCCTTAACCCTTTCTTTTGGTCTGCTCGCATGGCACAGAATGGGCAAAGAGTTTATGCCATCCCTTAACGAAGGTTCATTTCTGCTTATGCCCACAAGTATGCCTCATTCAAGTATTGAAAAGAATCTTGAATACATTCAAACCCTCGATAAGCGGCTTTCAATAATTCCTGAAGTTGAAGTAGCAGTCGGTAAATGGGGCCGTGTCAATTCAGCCCTTGATCCCGCACCGATCCAGATGTTCGAAAATACAATAAACTACCGTTCAGAATATATTCTGGATGAGAATGGTCACCGGATGCAGTTTAAAGTGGACCATAAGGGTAACTATATTCTTAAGAACAATACCAAATACAATCCTGAAAAGGAGAAGTTCAGGGTTATTCCTGCAGATAGTCTTGTTGCTGATACAAAAGGAGAATATTTTCGTCAATGGCGTCCACAGATCAAAAAACCATTGGATATATGGAATGAAATAGTAAAAGTAACCGATATACCAGGATTAACCTCTGCTCCCAAGCTGCAGCCTATTGAGACGCGTCTGGTCATGCTTTCGACAGGAATGCGTGCCCCTATGGGACTAAAAGTGTTTGGACCGGATCTTGGTTCTATTGAACAGGCAGGTCTGATATTTGAGAAGGCATTAAAGGAAGTGCCTTCGATCAAGGCTTCAGCTGTATTCTACGACCGTGCTGTGGGGGCCCCTTACCTCGAAATAAAGCTGAACCGCGAAGCGATGGCCCGTTATGGAATGACAGTCAGTGAAGTTCAGGAAGTGTTACAGGTGGCTGTCGGGGGAATGACTCTTTCAACATCGGTTGAAGGCCGTGAACGGTTCCCGTTAAGAGTAAGATACGCCCGTGAATTACGCGATA
This sequence comes from Bacteroidales bacterium, assembly GCA_003141525.1. GTDB lineage: Bacteria > Bacteroidota > Bacteroidia > Bacteroidales > VadinHA17 > LD21. The sequence continues at coordinate 21,186 of PLML01000152.1, read as the reverse complement.
ACCCCGAAGATCTGAAACGTATCCTGGTACCGGCAATGAATGGCGTTCAGATACCACTGGGCGAAATTACTGATATAAACTATACACGTGGCGCCCAGATGATCAGAAGCGAGAACACTTTTCTTGTCGGCTTTGTAATTTTTGATAAACTGGAAGGAAAAGCCGAAGTTGATGTGGTAGAAGAAGCCACTAAGATTTTAAAAGGTAAAATTGGTTCAGGTGAGATAACCCTGCCTCTGGGGGTCACCTACAAATTTGCAGGCAATTATGAAAATCAGCTAAGAGCCACAAAAAGACTGGCTATAGTTGTCCCGATAAGCTTAATAATGATCTTACTTTTATTGTATTTCCAATTCCGCACAATTACTGCATCATTTATACATTTCTCAGGCGTTTTCGTCGCTTTCTCGGGTGGATTTATGATGCTCTGGCTATACGGGCAGGATTGGTTCATGAATTTTTCTGTTGCGGGATTAAACCTGCGCGACATGTTCCAGATGCATACTATTAACCTGAGTGTGGCGGTATGGGTAGGATTCATCGCCCTTTTTGGGATCGCTACCAATGATGGGGTAATTATGGGTACCTACATTCACCAGGTCTTCGAAGATAAGAAGCCGGAAACTGTGCATGATGTTCGAGAAGCAGTTGTGATGGCCGGGAAAAAACGTGTACGCCCTGCAATGATGACTACAGCTGTCGCAGTTATTGCCCTGCTGCCGGTTCTTTCATCCACTGGTAAGGGAGCTGATATAATGGTTCCAATGGCAATCCCTATGTTCGGTGGAATGGTAATACAGGTGATGACAGTTTTTGTTGTCCCACTATTTCAGGCTATGTGGAGAGAAGGAGCGGTTAGTCACAAAAATAAAGTAGCTGTTCAAACTATAAATAATCAATTGTAAGATGAAAACAACAGCGTATAAAAAATTACTAATCACATTTTTTGCACTGGGCAGCTGGCTTTTCATTGACAGTCAGCAGTATCCTGATTCTCTTCTCCGATATCTGGAAATTGCTGCAAAAAACAATCCTACGCTACTTCAAAAATTCAACGAGTATCAGGCAGCATTGCAGAAAATACCTCAGGTTGGCAGCTTGTCGGATCCGGAGTTAAGTGTTGGAGTTTTCTTAACACCGATGGAACTTGTCAGCGGGAACCAGGTTGCCGATATTAGACTGATGCAGATGTTCCCCTGGTTTGGTGTACTTAAATATGCCAAAGATGAAATGAGCCTGATGGCAAAAGCAAAATTTGAACTTTTTTGCGATGCCAAATTACAGGTTTTTTACGATGTTCAACGCAACTGGTACGAATTGTATAAAATCCAAAAGGATATTAGTATCTCGGAAAAGAATATAGAAATTCTGAAAATAATTGAACGTCTGGCATTAGTGAAATACAAAGCAGCTCCATCCGCAGGTTCCGGAACAACTTCTTCCAACACGGTTACATCTTCAGGGTCTGCTCAAAAAAACAGTGCCGGTTCTTCCGGAATGCAAACTATGAGCGCCGGCCAGGGTAACTCCGGTTCTGCAGCATCAAATCAGACTTCTTCACAAATGCAGACCAGTTCTATGAGTTCTTCTTCCGGCAATTCCGACCTGACAGATATTTACAGGATACAAATTGAAACCGGTGATCTTGAAAACAATATTTCTTTGCTTAAAAATCAGAGGAACACCATTATGGCTCAGTTTAACACATATCTGAACAGAGCTGTTACTTCACCTGTATTCACCTATGAAAATATTGTAGTGGATTCACTCGAATTATCACTCATGGCAGTTTCAGACAGCATGCTGGCAAATAACCCCATGCTCGGTATGCTGGATTATGAAAAACAATCAATCGAAGCACGGGAAAAAATGGTTACACGTATGGGATATCCCATGGTGGGTTTAGGATTGAATTATTCTCTCATAAGCAGATCAGCTACAGCAATGGGAACACCCGATATGAATGGCAAGGATATGATAATGCCAATGGTAACTGTTACCCTGCCAGTTTACAGAAAGAAATATAATGCAATGAAAAACGAAGCCGAACTTATGAAGACAGCCACATCACAAAATTATCAGGCTACGTCCAATTCATTACAGGCCGAATATTATCAGGCAGTTCAGTTATATAAGGATGCACAACGGCGGATAAGACTATATGATAATCAGTATCAGCTGGCGTCAAAATCTCTCGATCTTATGCTGAAAAGTTTTTCTGTCTCAAGTTCAGCCCTTACCGATGTTCTGCGTATCAGGCAACAGACACTGGATTATGAGCTTAAACAGGTCGAGGCAGCTGCTGATCTCAACACATCTATTGCATGGTTAAAAAGATTAATGGCATTCTCACAAATTCAATAAACCTGAAAAAAAATGAAAAAATTTAAAGTATTCAAAATATTTAAGAATAGATATGTGAAGTACAGTCTTTTGCTTTTAGGTGGTATTTTAATTGGCTGGTTATTCTTTCATTCCTCACGAAAAAGCGATATAAAGCCCACTCAATCAACAGAAACTGTCAAGAGCACTATATGGACATGCGCAATGCATCCCCAGATACGAATGCCACAACCAGGGAAATGCCCGATTTGCGGAATGGAATTAATTCCACTTGTTCAAAGCGGTACAACCAATATTGATCCTGCTGCGGTACATCTGAGCAAAGAGGCTGCACAACTGGCAAATGTTCTTACCTCTGTGGTGACAAAACAGAAACCGGTTAAAGAGGTACGTCTTTATGGTAAAGTACAGGCTGATGAAAGATTGTTCCAGAGTCAGACAGCCCATGTACCGGGTCGTATCGAACGACTGAACATAAATTTTACGGGGGAATCGGTGGTAAAAGGACAGGTACTGGCAGAAATATATTCACCAGAGCTCATCACCGCTCAGCAGGAATTATTGGAAACAGTTAAAACAAAGCAGTTACAACCTGAATTATATGAAGCTTCCAAAGAAAAACTTCGCCAATGGAAACTCACAGATGATCAGATTGCTAAAATTGAAAATTCCGGAGTCATTCAAAATAATTTTGAAGTGTTGTCAAACACTTCAGGTACAGTGATTGCACGTCGGGTCAACACAGGTGATCATGTTTCAGAGGGAACTGTTTTATTTGATATTGCTGATCTATCGAAAGTCTGGATTATGTTCGATGCATATGAAAGTGACCTGCAGTTTTTACACACCGGCGAAAAGCTTTCATTCACTCTTCAGGCTTTGCCAGGTACAGATTTTACAGGTTATATAACATTCATTGATCCCGTTATTGACCCGGTTACCAGGGTTGCTAAAGTAAGGGCCGAAACAGGAAATCAGTCAGGAAAACTTAAACCTGAAATGTTTGCTACAGGAATTGTCTCTTCAATACTCGCCGAATATCATGACAATATTGTTATTCCAAAATCATCAGTATTGTGGACAGGCAAGCGCTCTGTTGTGTATGTTAAACAACCGGGTTCAGAAGAACCTGTTTTTAAGATTCGTGAGGTTGAACTTGGTCCGATGCTTGGTGAAAGCTATGTAATTATGAATGGACTCTCTGAAGGCGAAGAGGTTGTCACCAGTGGAACTTTCAGTGTTGATGCAGCGGCCCAGCTTGAAGGTAAACCAAGCATGATGAATCCACGTGGCGGAAAAACCTCAACAATGCCTGGAATGGTTATGCCTGGTGATGCCAAACCCGTAAATGATACAAGTATGAAAGGAATGGATATATCAGATGACAGTACTAAAGCGAAGGACCAATAGTTTTGTAAGTGTCCTTCCGCCTGCATATTAATGTTCGCTGAGATCAATCAATGTTTTCTGATTATCTGTTAATTACATAATTTGTTCTTTCAATTGTGTAACATTTTAAATGAATCCCTGCCCTATCTTTAAAAATTGAATATTCGATGTAAAATTTATCGTGAATCAGGTGAAAAAATTCCGGATTGCACTGGCATTAAGCATTCCGGTTTTTATTATTGCCATGTCTGATGTTATCCCTTTTCTTCATCTATCCAACATTGCTTCAAAAAAATTCCGGAGCTGGTTAGAATTTATTTTAGCTACTCCTGTCATTTTCTACTCGGGCTGGGTTTTCTTTAAGCGTGGCTGGAGTTCAATACACAGATGGGCACCTAATATGTGGACACTGATCTCCATTGGTGTAGGATCAGCATATCTGTTCAGTGTTTTTGCTCTCCTGTTTCCTTCCATTTTCCCGGAACAGTTTAAAGATATGCAGGGAAATGTTCATTTATATTTTGAAGCTTCTGCTGTCATAATTACACTTGTACTTATTGGACAGGTTCTGGAGCTAAAAGCACACGGAAAAACCAATTCCGCTATAAAAGCTTTGTTAAATCTGGTTCCCCCGGTTGCCAGATTGATCACCGACGGAAAAGAGGAAAAAATCCCTTTAGAGCAGGTTAAAGCAGGTGATATTATGCGGGTTAAACCTGGCGAGAAAATACCAGTTGATGGAGTAATTACTGATGGCAATGCTGTTATAGATGAAAGTATGATCACAGGAGAACCCATGCCGGTCGACAAATCAAAAGACGACAAGATTACAGGAGGAACAATCAATGGGAAAACAGTTTTTGAAATGAAGGCTGAAAAAGTAGGAGACGATACCCTGTTGGCCCGGATCATAGAAATGGTGAATGAAGCCAGCAGGTCAAGAGCTCCAATACAAAGACTGGCCGATATTGTAGCTAAATACTTTGTGCAGATCATTGTTGCAATATCGCTGCTAACCTTTGCAATATGGGCAATCTGGGGACCTGAGCCGGCTTACGTTTATGCATTTGTCAATGCTGTATCAGTACTGATCATTGCATGTCCGTGTGCACTGGGTCTGGCTACTCCGATTTCAATAATGGTTGGAACAGGCCGTGGAGCACAAATGGGTATTCTTATAAAAGATGCACGTGCAATCGAGGAAATGAATAAAGTTGATACGCTGATTATTGATAAGACCGGCACTATTACGGAAGGCAAACCCAGCCTTAAGGGATATAAATCTTTTGGTAAGTTAAGCGATGAGGAAGTTTTAATGCTGGCTGCTTCGATTGATATCAATAGTGAGCATCCTCTTGCCGAAACCATAGTGAAAGGGGCAAAAGAGAAAAAAATCAGTCTGAAAAAATCAGACAATTTCGAGTCAGTAACAGGGAAAGGAGTACAGGCTTTTTACCAGGAAAAAAAGATCGGACTTGGAAATCACAGGTTGCTGGAAAATTTTAATGTGTCAATGAGTGATGAAAAAACGAGACTTGTAAAAGAGTGGCAACTAGAAGGACAAACTGTAATGTATTTAATGTTAGAAAATAAATTGGAAGGAATCATCGGCGTATCCGACAAGATTAAGGAAACTTCTGCCAAAGCCATTCAATCGCTGCAAAAAATGGGTCTAAAGATTATCATGCTTACCGGGGACAATAAATTCACTGCCGGTGCTGTTGCCGGAGAGTTACATCTCGATGGCTTTGAAGCCGACTGTCTCCCTGACGATAAATTCAATAAAATTAAAGATTTGCAGAAACAGGGTCACATTGTAGCAATGGCGGGTGACGGAATCAATGATGCACCAGCTCTTACTCAGGCCAACATTGGTATAGCAATGGGGACCGGCACCGATATCGCCATGCAAGGTGCCGAGATCACACTTGTCAAAGGCGATCTTAATGGGATTGCCAATGTAAGGAACTCAAGCAGTGATGTCATGCGGAATATTAAGCAAAATTTATTTTTTGCCTTTTTTTATAATGTTTTTGGTGTACCAGTTGCAGCCGGTGTTCTTTTTCCTGTGTTTGGAATTTTGCTCAGTCCTATGATTGCAGCTGCAGCAATGAGTTTCAGTTCAGTTACTGTTATTTCCAATGCATTACGCCTGAGAAGAAAATAATTGAAGGGTAATGCTTTTAATGGGTTGAAGTATACAGTATCTTTAAGAAAAATTCACAGGATTAAATCATGTTGAAAAAATCATAAATGTCTTTATTTGATAAACTTAAGTGTTCATGATTTGTTATAAAGATAATATGAATGAAGTTTATGTAAAATTAATAAGTAATGAGATTTATTATGTATGGAGGTCATTGGTGGGGAATGGGATTCGGCTGGTTAACAGGCCTGGTCTTTATTGTACTTATCATCTGGCTTATTGTCAGGGTTGTGAATCAAGATTCTTACCGCAGGAACCGAAGTAGTTCAGCATTGGATATTTTGAAAGAACGCTATGCAAGAGGTGAGATAAGTAAAGAAGAATTTGAGGAAAAAAGAAAACACATTGAACAGTAGCATGCAGGAATATTGTATTTCATACTTATTAAATGGAAGAAAAGCTCATAATACTGCAAAACCGGCTAAAAGAATACAAGAGTGCTGTAATTGCCTTTTCAGGCGGAGTCGACAGCACATTTCTTGCTCGTATAGCAAAAGATCTTTATGATGGTAACCTTTTGTTAATAACTGCAACATCAAGCACTTATCCTTTTTATGAACTTGATGAGGCAAAATCGCTTGCTGAGTTATTGGGAATAAGGCATAAGATAATCGTTTCTGAAGAAATTGATATACCGGGATATTCAGATAACCCTCCCGACAGATGCTATTACTGTAAAAGTGAGCTGTTCGGTAAAATCAAATATATTGCCTCTGAAGAAGGTTACGATGCAGTCTTTGACGGCAGTAATGCAGATGATCTGAAAGACTTTCGTCCGGGGATGAAAGCAAAACAGGAAAAAGGTGTCATTTCACCGCTTGCGGATTCAGGATTTACAAAAAGTGAAATCAGGTATTTTTCAGAGAAGTATAATCTTCCAACTGCAAGTAAACAATCTTACGCCTGTCTTGCTTCGAGGTTTCCTTATGGTGAAAAGATCACTAAAATCAAACTTGACAGACTTGCATTGGCAGAATTTGAGCTTAGGAGTCTGGGATTCAGCCAGTTCAGGATCAGGAGTCATGAAAACCTTGCCCGATTTGAATTCATTCCATCTGAAATGGATAAAGCGTGGGGATTAAGAGATAAGCTGGCAGAAATTTGTCGGAGATCAGGTTTCACATACATCACTATTGATCTGGACGGCTACAGAACGGGGTCAATGAATGAAGTTCTGACTGAGCTGGATAAACTGGGTTATCACAAATCAGATAAAAAATAGTAAATTAGAAAATATTTACTTTTACCTGAATTATTAAGAATAATAACACGAGATTTTTGAAACAATGACAGTCTGGGTTGGATATATTGCCGCTTAACCAACAGGTGCTACGATCGTGCCTATCCATCAGATATCAATCTAATAATATTTTATCATGTCCGATATTACCATACCCGATAAAAAAGTCGTAGAAAAGACCATCAAATCGATTTTCAGACTGCTTTTCCCATCAACCAATTCTTATTCAGAAACTGAAGCTGAGAATATTCACAGTGATCCGCAGAGTCAAATGCTTGGTATTTTATCCGGATTAACAGAAAACAAAGAAAATGTTACCCGACTATTTTTTAAAGATTTAGAGAATATAAAAAAAACACTGCTGAAAGATGCCAATTTCATTCTTGAATCTGATCCTGCGGCCACTCAGTTAATTGAAGTTATTGCTATATATCCGGGTTTTCTTGCAATATTCTGCTATCGCATTGCAAATTTACTGGCACACTTATCAGTACCTCTGCTTCCCAGGATTATTACGGAATATGCTCATAAAGTTACAGGAATAGATATTCATCCGCTGGCTACAATTGGTTGTCCATTTTCAATAGACCACGGCACAGGAATAGTCATTGGCGAAACTACAATTATTGGAAACAATGTAAAACTATACCAGGGTGTTACATTAGGCGCTCTTAGTGTAGCTAAAAACAAAGCCTCCAAAAAGCGGCACCCGACAATTGAAGATAATGTAATTCTCTATTCCGGTTGTACAATACTTGGTGGAGAAACTGTTGTCGGCAGAAACAGCATTATCGGTGGCAATGTATGGCTCACCGAAAGCATTGCACCTTTTTCGGTAGTTTATCACAAAAGTGAAATAATTGTCAGAACCCAGAATGGTTTCAAGGAGCCTATAAGCTTTATTATCTGAACATTTTTACAAAAATTTAATATCATGAAACTAAATTCAATTCTTGAATCAATCGGCAACACACCTCATTTGAAAATTAACCGGCTCTTCGATCCGGCGTATTCAGTATGGGTAAAAATGGAAAGATCCAATCCGGGCGCCAGTATTAAAGACCGTATTGCATTATCTATGATAGAAGATGCAGAAAAGAAAGGTATATTAAAACCGGGCGGTGTAATTATTGAGCCAACATCTGGCAACACGGGTATTGGGCTGTCGATTGTAGCAGCAGTGAAAGGGTACAAGCTTATACTTGTTATGCCTGAATCAATGTCGCTTGAAAGAAGAAAAATAATGAGCTCTTATGGTGCAGAATTTGTACTGACCCCCCGCGAAAAAGGTATGAAAGGATCAATAGATCGTGCCAGGGAATTAACACAGGAAATTCCAGGCTCGTGGATGCCGAACCAATTCGATAATCCTGCCAATACCGAAATTCATAAAACTACCACGGCACAGGAAATCCTCAATGATTTTCCTGATGGGCTGGATTATCTTATAACAGGTGTAGGTACCGGTGGGCACATTACAGGATGTGCCGAAGTTTTAAAGAAAGCATTTCCAAAAATGAAGGTGTTCGCAGTCGAACCGGAATTATCTCCTGTGCTGAGTGGAGGTTCTCCTGCGCCACATCCTCTTCAGGGAATAGGTGCCGGATTTGTACCTTCAATTCTAAATACAAAACTGCTGGACGGAATAATTAAAGTTTCCAAAGAAGATGCATTTACTTTCACAAAAAGAGCTGCAAAAGAGGAGGGATTATTTGTCGGGATATCTTCAGGAGCATCGCTGGCAGCAGTGAATCAAAAGCTTAAGGAATTTCCTGAAGGATCAAGAATTCTAACTTTCTGCTATGACACAGGGGAGAGGTATCTATCAATCGAAGGATTATTCTAAATTATTTAACCACGGAGTCGCATAGATTAATCACTGAGTACCACTGCTTTTACTCAGTGAAGACTCCGTAATTTATTTTCTTTTCTCCCATTCTCCCATTCTCCCCTTTTTTCTTCTATTTCTGATTATCAAACAGATATAGCTGCCTGTCATCACAATCTTCTGTTTCCAGGTTTGAGATGCTCAGGCCTAAAAGTCTGATACGCGATCCTTCGAGCTTAAGAGATTTACGTATTTCCGAAACCTCTTTGTGCAATGTCTCAAAATCGCGGACATAATTCTGAAGTGTTTTACTCCTCGTAATCTGCCTGAAATCCGAAAACTTGACTTTAATAGTGATTGTTCTTCCGGTAGTTTCAGAATGTTCAAGCCTTTCCATCAGCTCTTTTTCAAGTTTATACAGTTCTGCAATAACTTCAAAACGGGTTTTAAGATCTTTCTCATAAGTAAGTTCAGTTCCCACAGATTTACGTTCCTGATCAGGTTCAACAGGACGCTCATCAATACCTCTGACAATATCATAAAAGAAGACTGCAGGTTTGCCAAAATTTCTTACTAGTGAAACAAGGTCCCATTTCTTTAGATCAGCGCCTGTGTGGATTCCAAGTTTATGCATCTTTTGTGCAGTCACCTTTCCGATGCCATAAAACTTCTCTACAGGCAACTCTTCAATGAACTTTTCAGCATCCTCGGGCCGGATCACAAACAAACCATCCGGTTTGTTTATATCCGAAGCTATCTTTGCCAGAAATTTGTTCACTGAAATTCCTGCAGAAGCGGTAAGCCCAGTTTTGGATTTAATTTCATTCCTGATTTTTTTGGCAATAACCGTAGCTGACCTAATATTTTTCTTATCGTTTGTCACATCCAGAAATGCTTCATCAATTGACAGTGGCTCGATTAAATCTGTGTACTCCCTGAATATCTCCATTATACTTGCAGAAACCTCAGTGTACCTTGCAAAATTATGCTTAACAAAGATCAGATCGGGGCATAACCGCTTGGCAATCACAGACGACATGGCCGATCTGACACCAAATTTTCTCGCCTCATAACTTGCTGCTGCTACCACGCTGCGCTCGCCGCTTCCTCCGACCGCAACAGGTTTCCCTCTAAGTTCCGGATTATCAAGCTGCTCAACTGATGCAAAAAATGCATCCATATCAATATGAATAATCTTCCTCATATGAGATTGCCTGGAGTTTGAAGTGTCCAGAATACTTAAAATTATTATTCGTTTATAACTTTCGGCACTTTAGGCACACCTTTTTAACTCCAAACAAATCTAATAAGAAAATCCTTTGATAATTGAGCAACATTAACCAACATTGCAGGATATTTTAAATTAAGGATTTTGGAAACAGGATCAGATAAGAAAGGTAAGCTTTTTGCTCTTATTTTATTCCAGCATAGATTGTGGGGATCTGTTATCCTGCCATATATTATTCAAAAGGAGGTTAACAGAAATTATTATAAGCTATTAGAATGTCTCTTCCCTTTTCCGAATATTGAAACATTAGGTACACTTACATCAGAAGAACGTGAGTTAGTTAAAATCATTAACGAATATACCGACAGAAATCTGTTTAAACTGTTCTCGAGGGATAAGACTGTAAAGGAATTTCTGGAAAAAATAACTCCTGAAAAGCTGGAAAACTTTATAAGGCCTCATATTGAAAGGAGGCTTTATAAATGTTTTGCAATAGCACGGGACGAAAATATTCCTTTATATTTTCAGAAGACAAAAGCGGGAACACTGCATGCTGAGGATCAGCTTTTTGTGAGTGAAGATAAGGCTGAACCAATATTCAGATTTATCAGAGATGAAGAGCAAAGCTCCTATAACCTCAGCCTTGAATCTGCAGGCAAAATCATTGATTTGAGGAAAAATTCTGTTGATATTATATGCATGGCCCCATGCCTGATCAAAGAAGATCACAGGATCTTGTTTGTTTCAGCTGTTGAGGGTTCCAGATTGAAACCGTTCCTTTCAAAAGAGAACATTCTGATTCCCAAAAAAGCAGAAATAAAATATTTCAGCAGTTTTGTACTCAATACGATAAATAATTTTAAAGTCGAGAGCATCGGTTTTGAAATTATTGAAATCATTCCTGACAAAGACGCTCTTCTTGATCTTGAAACCGGATTAATAGGCAAAACTGGCTTGACATTGAGATATAACTACCAGGGGATCAAAATTTATGCGAACGAACCTTCCGGCTCCTTTACATTATTTGAAAAAAACGGAGAAAAATTCATTTTCAGAAAATATTTCCGCGATTTCAAATGGGAAAAGAGATGTCGCGAAACTTTAGGTGAACTTGGCTTCTTTTCCGATGACGATATTAATTTTTATCCCGCTTCATCAGATAACAAACGAATGGACGAGTTGTATGGAGTTTTAGAATTTGTCAATAGTAATTATTCTGAAATTAAAAGCCTGGGCTTTGTTCTGACGTCGAAGCTTGATCTTAATTACAATTTAAAGCAAATAGATATTGAGATAAGCAGCCAGATTGTTAATGACTGGTTTGACCTCAGGGCAACTGTTAAAATTGGTGAGTGGGAAATTCCCTTTAGCCGCTTCAGAAAAAACATTCTTGACGGAATCAGGGAATACGGGTTGCCGGATGGCTCAATAGCAATTTTGCCGGAAACATGGTTTTCAAAATACAAGAATATATTCGAGTTCGGGAAAAGTACCGATGATTACCTGAAAATCCATAAACAACATTTTTCATTGCTTGCAGATGCTTTAAGTGACGAGGGTCGTAAGGGATACGAAAGACTCGAAAAGCTGCTGATTCCTGATCAGATCCCGGTTCTTCAGCATCCTGTTGGTCTTAAATGCACAATGAGGAAATATCAGTCGGACGGCCTTAACTGGTTGAATTTCCTTCAAACAGCAGGTTTGGGAGGATGTCTTGCTGATGATATGGGACTTGGCAAGACAATTCAGACGCTTTCTCTGCTTCAGTATAACAGGGAAAACTATCTCTCAGAAATTAAATATGGAAATGAGACAGAATTAAAATTATCTGAAAGCTCTCAATTAAAACTTACCTCGCTTATAATTGTACCTGCATCGCTTATCTATAACTGGGAAAATGAGATAAAACGGTTTGTGCCTGATATGAAAGTTTACAGTTACAAGGGGAACCAGCGAAAGAAATCGACCTTTTATTTTCAAAATTTTGATATTATTCTTTCAAGTTATCATACAATACGTCAGGATATTGAGTTAATAAGCTCATTCAATTTTCATTACATCATTCTTGATGAGAGTCAGGTTATTAAAAATCCTGCTTCAATGCTTTACAGAACAGTAACAAGCTTAAAGTCTGAATTTAAGCTTGTTCTTACGGGAACACCAGTCGAAAACTCGCTGGCAGATCTCTGGACCCAGTTGAATTTTGTAAACCCCGGATTGCTTGGTGATCTTGCCTTTTTTAGAAGGGAATTTGCAAAACCAATTGAAAAAATGGGTGACGATGAGAAAGAGCTTAAGCTCAGAAAGATAATCCAGCCATTCATTCTGAGGAGAACTAAAGAGATGGTTGCACAGGATCTGCCTCCTGTAACTGAGCAGACTGTTTTTTGCGATATGACAGATGAGCAGTTTAAAGTATACGATGAAGAAAAATCATCAGTCAGAAACAGTATCCTTAAAAGCATTTCCTCAACAGGCCTTGAAAAATCGGCGATTATTGTCCTGCAGGGACTTATGAAACTCAGGCAGCTGTCCAATCATCCTGTTTTGGCAAACGAAGAGTACGTATTTGGTTCAGGCAAATTCGAAACTGTGCTCCAGGATATGGAAAATGTTGTAGCAGAAGGCCATAAGATACTTGTATTCTCGTCATTCGTAAAACATCTTGATCTTTATGCTGATGAGTTAAGAAAAAAAAGAACACGTTTCGCAATGCTTACAGGTGCCAGTACAAAAAGGGAAAAGATAGTAAACAGCTTCCAGCTAGATCCTGAGAACAAAATATTCCTTATATCTCTTAAAGCTGGCGGGGTTGGACTGAATCTCACTGCTGCGGATTATGTTTTTATTCTCGATCCATGGTGGAACCCTGCCTCAGAAATGCAGGCTTTAAACCGTGCTCACAGGATAGGACAGCACAAAAGTGTATTCGTGTACCGGTACATCACCAGTAACAGCATTGAAGAAAAAATAGTAAGACTGCAGGAGAAGAAATCAAAACTGGCCGACATTTTCATCTCGAGTAATAATCCTCTAAAGGATATCGATATACAGCAAATTCTAAATATTATTGGATAATAAATAAGAGTATTTTAATTAATTTTTTTTTGAACAGACCACTAGTAATTTTCTTCCCTCAGCTGCATGTAAGCTTTAGGATGAAGACAAACAGGACAGTTTTCCAGCGCTTTTTCAGATTCATATACATATCCGCAATTCAGGCATTTCCACCAGACCTTACCATTTTTTATAAATACCTTATCTTCTGAAACATTCTGAAGCAATTTCAGATATCGGCGCTCGTGTTCAGCTTCAACTTTTGCTATCATTTTGAATGCAGAAGCAGCTTCAGGGAAACCCTCTTCCTTTGCTATTTCGGAAAAATGCGGATAAAGATCCGTCCACTCTTCATTTTCTCCTTCGGTAGCAGCTTTTAAGTTTTCCTTTGTCGTCCCTATTATACCGGAAGGATATCTGGCTATTATCTCAGTAACTCCTCCTTCAAGGAATTTAAAGAAGCGCTTTGCATGCTCTTTTTCCTGAAGTGAAGTTTCCATAAAAATGGCTGCAATTTGTTCGAAGCCTTCTTTTTTGGCTGCACTTGCAAAGAATTCATATCGGTTCCTGGCTTGCGATTCACCTGCAAAAGCCTTTAGAAGGTTTTGCTCTGTTTTTGTTCCCTTTAATGATTTTGTCATGGCTATAAATAATTTGGTTATTAAATTTCAAAAAAATCAGATTTTTCTGTACCGCACAAAGGGCAAACCCATTATTTCGGACGATACATTCTGATCCATTAATGAAACAGAAAACGCATTATGTTTTTGAATGAACTCAGCAGTAAAGTTGTTTTTATTACAGCATATAGCAAACTTAGCAGGTATGGAGAAGGCCGTCTAAAATCAGCCGGCCTTCTCTTCAGGTTAGATCAGTTTAGGTTAGTCCTAAAAATTATCACGCTCTACATAATGTGTATGAAGCAGTTCGTGCGACTTATGGCTGTTCGGCTGGTCGAGGAACTCCTTATAAATTGCAATTACATCGGGATTTTCGTGGGATTTACGTAACAATTTGTGTTCATCTTCGGAGTAGATGGCCTTCATACGTTTTTTTCTGATCTCCATATTAGTAGGAATGGGCTGTCCGCCGCCTCCGATGCAACCGCCGGGGCAAGCCATAATCTCAACGAAGTGATAAGGAGCTTTCCCTTCTCTTGTCATCTTCATGATTTTATTGGCATTTACCAGTCCGTGAGCAATAGCTACCTTCAGTTCGACGCCTTCCAGAAACTTCCAGGCATTAACACAACCTTCAATTTTTATTGTCGCTTCTTTTACTCCATCCATGCCTCTTACCGGCGTAATATTCAGATTCCCAAACGGTACCTCTCGACCGGTGACGATCTCATATGCAGTACGTAAAGCTGCTTCCATAACTCCTCCGGTAGCGCCGAAAATAACAGCTGCACCGGTTGAATCACCCATTATTGTATCATACCCTGCCTCTTCAACATTTCTGAAGTCAATACCTGCCTGTTTGATCATAACAGCAAGTTCACGGGTTGTAAGAACAAAATCAACATCTTTAAATCCGCTGGAGCGCATCTCGGGTCTGTCAGCTTCAAATTTCTTTGCAGTGCAGGGCATTACTGATACCGAAACTATTTTTGATGGGTCAATATTGCGTTTCTTTGCATAGAATGTTTTGGCAAGTGCGCCAAACATCTGTTGTGGAGATTTACAGGTTGACAGATTAGGAAGAAACTCGGGGTATTTATGTTCAATGAATTTTATCCAGCCTGGTGAACAGGATGTGAACATAGGCAATGATATACTCTTGTCCCCATCAACCAGAGCTTTCTTTAGTCTTACCAGTAATTCAGTGCCTTCTTCCATAATTGTAAGATCGGCGCTGAAGTCAGTATCAAGTACAGAATTAAATCCGAGCTGCCTGAGAGCATTTACCATTTTACCTGTAACTCTTTCACCTGGATCGTAACCCAGGTCTTCACCAAGAGCAACTCGTACTGCAGGAGCAGTCTGTACTACCACATGTTTCTCAGGATCGTAGATAGCATCCCATACCTGATCGATATATGTCTTTTCAACAAGCGCTCCGGTCGGGCATCGGTTTACACATTGTCCGCAGTTGGTACATACAACCTGGCTCATCGGTCTGTCATGGAATGACGAAATTTTCTGATGTGCGCCCTTGTTTGCAACAGATATTGCAGATACATACTGTAATTCAGAGCAGGTTCTTACACAACGCTGACAACGAATACATTTGCTGTCATCCTTGATAAATGACGGAGAAGATCTGTCGATATTATATTTTTTATCTTCAACCAGATCGAGGAATACATGGTCGCCAAACGCGAAATCATTTGCAAGCGATTGCAGCTCACAATTCTGGTTTTTGTAACATTTAGTACAATCTGATCTGTGTTCTGAAAGCAGAAGTTCAACTATATGTTTACGTGCATTACGCACTTTCAGAGTGTTTGTGTGAATCTCCATTCCTTCTGCCGCCGGAGTTGCACACGATGCTATAAGCGTCCTTGCTCCCTTTTGTTCAACCAGACACACCCGGCAGTTACCAGCTACACAAAGGTCATCATGGTTACATAGCGTAGGAATGTTTATTTTCAGTTTCTTAGACGCTGCAAGAACTGTTGTTCCTTCCTGTACCGAGACCTTCTGGTCATTTATTCTTAGATTTATCATGACTCTTCGTTTTTGTTTAAATGATTAATAGATAATCTCCTCTTTAAAGTTGCCTACTATGGATTTAAATGCATTTCCAACTGACTGCCCTAGACCACATTTAGCAGCGATCTTCATGGTATCTGCCAGCTTTACAAGTTCAGTCAGGTAGGTTGATTTGGCCTCGCCTTTCTTCACTTTCTCAACGCCTTTAAGCAACTGCTGGCATCCGACCCTGCATGGAGTGCATTGACCACATGATTCCTCGGTAAAGAAATCCAGGTAATTATGAAGAACATTATACATTGATCTTGAACTGTTAAAAAGTTTCATAGATCCTCCGGTAGGCACACCTTCAAAACCTATGATTGTTTCAGCAAATTTCTTCCTTGGGACGCAGAAACCTGAAGCGCCTCCAACCTGAACAGCCTTGGTATCTCCATCACCGAATTCATTTACAAACTGAAGGACGGTCATTCCGAGTTCCAGTTCAAATATTCCCGGTGTCGGAGTGTCCCCGGAAACTGAGAATACTTTTGACCCTCTTGAATCTTTTGTGCCGTATTGTATGAAGTTTTGTGCACCATGATGAATAATCATCATTGCTGTCACGAGTGTTTCAACATTGTTAATTGAAGTTGGCTTCTCAAAGACACCAGAAGTCGTTGGATATGGGGGCTTATTTCGAGGCTCACCGCGTTTGCCTTCAATTGACTCAAACAGAGCACTTTCCTCACCACATATATAGGCTCCGCTTCCCATCCGGTACTCGATAGAAAAATCAAATCCTATCTCATGTATCATTTTATGAAATGAAGCAAGTTCAATCATCAATTTTGGCAATAGATATCTGTACTCACCCCGCAGATAGACAAAACCCTTTTTCGCACCAATTGCTTTGCCGGCAATAGCCATACCTCCATGAACTTTATTGGAAGCTCTGTCTAATATCTCCCGGTCTTTGAAAGTGCCAGGCTCTCCTTCATCTGCATTGCAAACTATGTATTTCTCAGGACTCTTTTCTGCAGCGGTATATTTCCATTTCAAACCAGTCGGGAACCCTGCACCGCCTCGTCCTTTAAGTCCGGAATCAAGCATACTTTGAATTATCTCAGCACTGCTCATCTTAAAAGCTTTTACCATAACCTCTTTCGAATCGATTTTTTCGAATATCAGGTCTACTTTTGTTAATCCTTTATTTTCCATCTTTTGCCGGATATTTATTTATGCATGTAATCTTTAATTATAGCACTCACTTTTTCAGGTGTAAGCTCTGTATATGGCATTTCATTGATTAAAATAGCCGGTGCTTTATGACACCATCCGATACAGTTTGTTTCAATAAGACTGAATTGTTTGTCGGAAGTTGTTTCGCCCACTTTTATCTTGAGCATATCCTCCAGAATATGAATAATATCACTCTTCCCTTTCATTGAGCATGTAATTGTTTTACAAACTCTTATGATATATTTTCCTTTCACCTGAGTGTCGAGAAATGTGTAAAATGAAGCGGTCCCATAAACCTCGGCAGCTGAGATATCGAGTTCTCTCGCAACTTCAACCATTGCCTCATCAGTCAAATAATTGTGCTTTTGCACAATCGCCTGAAGAATTGGCATAAGGCTTTCCCGTTCACGGCCATGTTTATTGGACAATTTCTTGACAAAATTTCCTACTTGATACATATCTATTTGAATTTTAAGTAATTAAATAACCCTATAATCATCAAAAGTTCTTATTTAAAGTGCTGTTAAATTAATAACAATACTTTTTAAAAAAAACCTACAAATGTCATAGTTTATTATTTAGAATGAAAATAAAGTAGAGGAGCCCAAATTGGGCGCATAGACCCTATTTCACCACAGGAATAGTACTTATCAGATTAATGTTCCGGACATCAGAATAGTTATACTGGTAAAGACCATCATCACCTATGAGTACAAGCACACTTCCAATCGGAATAACGTCATAAGCTTTGATATCGGGATAAGAGAAAACAAGATGGTTTATAATATCAGTTGGATTTGAAGCATCATACACTTTCAACCCGGCCGTACCATCACAGATAAAAAGAAGATCACCATCTTTCCCTAACCCATAAGGATTTACCAGACGATACGACATAAGCAGAACAGGCTGATTTATGTTCTTAATACTGACAACATCAAGAACGTTCAGACCCCACCCGCAGGTGGTCCCGGTTCTTTGAGTAATATATGCCAGTGTATCAGAAACAATAACCGGATCACAGCTTTTCGCGTGAGTAAATAATGCCTGCTGAAATGGATAAGAAGGATTTGAAATATCGTATACCATCATACCTGTCGTTGTACCTAGAAACATACTTTTGTCAGTCAGGAACATAGTTTCTACATTCAGGCCGGTAGAAAATTCATTTATTTTTAATGGAGCGATCTTATTAGTGATATCAAATATTATCAAAGTGGTTTGGTCCACCAGGTAAAGAATATTATTTTTAATGCCGAATCTTGCCATTGATCCTCCTATTCCGACTCCGCTTCCACTGACTCCTGTTGATGCGCTAAAAGCATTCAACTTCATGCCAGCCAGATCATAGTTCTGATAAATTGGATACGGAGTAGGATTTAGATACACTTTTTCTTTTATTGTTCGGAGTTCCCAGTCGACAACCACTCCTTTTTCTTTATTAACATATGCCATTGGAAAATGAGTATCCGTTGTTGCAGGAACTGTATAAGGCAGGATATCTGCCATCCTTCCTTCTTCGTGAATATTATTGATATCTTCCAAATCAAGCATTACAATATCGACATAACTGTCGGCGTACATTATGAAACCGGAAATTGATATATCAACAACGCCCGGAAGTCTGATGAATGTCTTCTTAACAGGGGATGCAGGATTTGTATTATCAAATACATGAATTCCTTTGAGCTCCTCTACAATAAAGATATAATTGTCTTTAAAATATATTTTCCCGGGATTCTTAAGATCTATATTTTGTTCCTGTGTAACTGCTGTACGAAGATCTTTATATGAAAGATAAACAGGTGCATAACCGGTATACTCCCTGAGAGTTGTATCTTCACATGAATAAAAGATTGTTGAAAAAATAGTCAGCAAACTTAATATTGGAATGATTTTTGTGTTCATGTTAGTCAGGTTTAGTTATTTTTATTAAACAAAAATCATGCTAAACTACTAACTTTCCTAACCTTAATTGACATGAAAAAACAATTTCTTATCATTACTATGCTGATAATCATCGTTCACACGTTGTCAGCCCAAAAATCAACAGATGTCATTTATTTGAAAAACGGCAATCAGGTTTTTGGAAAACTTCTGGAAATATCTGATAATCAGTATAAAATTCGAACAGCAGGAGGAAGTATCCTTTTAATCCAGGGCACAGAAATTGAAAAGCTTGTTAATGAACCGGCAATATCTGATACTTTGAAAAAAAACAAGAGAATAATTGCTCTTGAAGCAGGTGTGCTTGCAGGCGCCCAAAGCAGCAAATATGATGCGGCCTTCAGTTTTAGTATCATGGGCACTCTAGTACAAAACAGGTTTAATCGTTTAAGTCTGGGTTCGGGTATTGAGTATCTCGGACAGGCATATCTGCCAATATTCCTTGAATACAAACTTAACATATCGGAAAAGAAAACAACACCTTTTATATTTATAAGGGGAGGAAATTTATTTCATATTAACGGAGATTTTGAAAGGACTGATCAAATTTCTCCGGTATACAATACTCCAATGTCATACAAGGGTGGATTTTCTTTTACTCTTGGTATAGGAATAACATGGACCAAAGATGATTACGAATCTTATCTGACCTTTGCTTACAGGAATGCTCACACAAGCTATGAAGAAACAGATTATACCAGCCAGATATATACCTATAAGACTGCGTATAACAGGTTAGAAATAAAATACGGTTTCAGGTTTTGATTAGGGAATGGATTACCAGGCAAATTTAAAAAACCTGAAACCAGGTCACGAATTCTTTATCGGGATTGATTCCGACGGGTGTGTATTTGATTCAATGGAGGTGAAGCAGAAGGATTTCTTTATACCCAATGCTTTAAAATATTTCGATCTTTATCCGATTTCCAAAATATTGCGAGAGACATGGGAATTTGTTAATCTGTACTCCATCCATAGGGGTGGCAACAGGTTTACATCCATAATAAAGGTCTTTGAACTTCTGAATGAAAGGAAAGAGATCAGGGATAAGAATATTAAATTACCTGATCTGAGCTCCCTTAAGGAGTGGGTAAAAATTGAAACAAAGCTTAGTAATTCTAATCTGCATAAATATTTTGAATCGCATTATAATCCTGATCTTGAAAAAGTTGTCAGATGGACAGAGGCTATTAATAAAGATATCAGCGGGTTGCTTCGTAACATTCCTCCTTTCCCTCATGCTAAATCGGCTATTATAGAAATGTCTTCTTTAGCCGATCTGATTATAGTTTCGCAAACACCTCTTGAGGCACTTGAACGTGAATGGGAAGTGCATGATCTGAAGAAATATGTCAATGCCATTGCTGGTCAGGAACATGGAACTAAAACAGAGCATATTTCGTTAGCAGCCAAAGGCAAATATCCCGACAACAGGATTCTCATGATCGGTGACGCCAAAGGAGACCTCGATGCTGCCAAAAACAACGGAATACTCTTCTATCCTGTCGTACCCGGGAAAGAGGATTATTCATGGGAACGATTTATTAATGAAGGTCTCAAAAAATTCCTGAATGGAGAGTTTGAAGGCACATATCAGGAATCGCTTCTCAGGGAGTTCAGAAAATCATTGCCGGATACGCCGCTATGGAAGTAAAACAATCAGCCTCTTATATTAATCTGTCCAGCTATCCACTTATACCATTCTTCAAGTCCATCTCCTCTCGTACATGAAATTTCGAATATGGGTATTTGACCGTTTATTTTTTTCAAATCAGATCTGAAGTTTTCATAATTAAAATTAGTGTAAGGTATCAGATCAACCTTATTAAGCAAGACTGCCTTTGCTTCCCTGAAGAGCATTGGGTATTTTGCCGGTTTATCATCTCCCTCCGCAGTACTCAACACAGCAAGCTTAAAGGATTCACCAAGATCAAACTGGGATGGACAAATAAGGTTCCCCACATTTTCGACAAATAAGACATCGAGGTTGTCAAGATCAAAACTGCTTAAAACTTTTGATATGCTGTGGGAGTCGAGATGGCAACCTCCTTCAGTATTGATTACAACTATTGG
>PLML01000030.1 GCA_003141525.1 Bacteroidales bacterium | reverse complement strand
AAGAGAAAGCAGAACGTGCAGCGGAGTTAGTTATTGCTGACGAAGAGAAAGCAAAACGTGAAGATGAATTAGTTATTGCTGACGAAGAAAAAGCAAAACTTGAAGATGAATTAGTTATTGCTAAGGAAGAGAAAGCAAAACGTGCTGCAGAGTTAGTCTTTGCCAACGCAGAGAAAGCAAAACGTGCTGCAGAGTTAGTTATTGCTAAAGCAGAAAAAGCAAAACGTGCTGCGGGATTAATCGTCGCGAACTTAGAGAAAGCAAAACGTGCAGGTGAATTAATCATCGCTGATAAAGACCTTACTTATCAAAACAAAGAGAAAGCAAAACTCGCAGCAGAGTTAGTCATTGCGAATGTAAATATAACAAAACGTAAAGCAGAGTTAGTCATTGCCAACGTTGAAAAAGCGAAACGTGCTGCAGAATTAGTCATTGCTAACAAAGAACTTTCTTATCAAACCGTAGAGAGCGCAAACCGTGCAGCGGAGTTTGTTGTTGCTGACGCAGAGAAAGCAAAGCGTGAAGTAGCATTTGTCATTGAGAATATAAAGAAAGCAAAACGTGCTGCAGAGTTAGTCATTGCGAACGTTGAGAAAGTAAAACGTGCAGGAGAGTTTGTCATTGCTAACAAAGAACTTGTTTCTCAAGACAGTGAGAAAGCAAGACGTGCAGCAGATTTAATCATTGAGAACGTAGAGAAAGCAAAACGTTCAGCAGAGATAATCATTGCGAACTTAGAGAAAGCAAAACGTGCAGCAGAGTTTGTCATTGCGAACAAAGAACTCGTGCTGGCTAAAGAGAAGGCAAAACATACAGCAGAGTTAATCATTACTAACAAGGAACTTGCCTTTCAAATCAAGGAGAAAGAAAAACGTGAAAATGAGTTAATCATTCTTAACACAGTACTTGACCGTCAAAATAGAGAAAAAGAAAAACAGACAGCAGAATTAATTAAAGCCAAAGAACAAGCCGAAGAAAGCGACCGCCTCAAATCTGCCTTCCTCGCTAATATGAGTCATGAGATACGTACACCCATGAACGGCATTCTTGGCTTTGCCGAACTATTGAAAGAACCAAACCTGTCAGGTGAAGAACAACAAGATTTTATCAAAATCATTGGGATAAGTGGTGCACGCATGCTAAATACCATCAACAATATTGTTGATATTTCGAGAATAGAATCGGGACTGATAAATGTTAATATAAAGGATTCAAATATAAATGAGCAAATTGAATTCATTTATAACTTCTTCAAACCTGAGGTTCATAGTAAAAGGATACAGTTTTCCTTTAAAAACAGTTTACAGTCAAGAGAATCCATCATTAAAACAGATATTGAAAAAATCTATTCAATCCTTACGAACCTCGTTAAAAATGCCATTAAGTTTACTAATGAAGGCTCAATTGAATTTGGATATCAGAAAAAGGGCAATTACCTTGAATTCTTTGTAAAAGATACAGGGATTGGCATTTCCGGGAAACAAAAGAAAATAATTTTTGAGAGATTCAGGCAAGGCAGTGAATCGTATAGCCGAAATTATGAAGGTTCTGGTTTAGGCTTATCAATATCTAAATCATATGTAGAAATGCTTGGAGGGAAGATATGGGTGGAAAGCGAAGAAGGGAAAGGTTCAACATTTTATTTTACCACTCCTTACAATGCTGTATTGGAAGAAAAAAACGTAATCAAAAATGCTGTTCCTGAAGAGGATAATGAGATTCAAATAAAAAAAATAAAAATATTAGTTGCCGAAGATGATGAAATATCGGATTCACTAATTAGCAGAACGCTTCAAAAAATCAGTAAAGAAGTTTTACATGTAAGAACTGGAGTTGAAGCCGTTGTGGCTTGCTGTAATAATACTGATATCGATTTGATTCTGATGGACATTAGAATGCCTGATATGGATGGATATGAAGCCACACGTCAAATTCGTCAGTTTAACACAAATGTAGTCATCATTGCACAAACAGCCTATGCATTTTCTGGTGACAATGAAAAGGCAATAGAAGCGGGATGCAACGATTATATTTCAAAACCGATTAATAAGGCCTTATTGTATGAGTTAATCAAAAAGCATGTTAATAAATAGAAAATTTATGCTAAACCAGAGATTTATTTTTCTATTTGACTTATTTACCACGCCTTTGGGTGGTGTTTATTTTTTCTTAAACATGGATACTTTTGATAAACCACCTATATAACCCAGTACAGGATTAATTGCCAGAATTATCAAAATGGAAGCATCCTTGTAATAAATTTGTCAGTAGGCTTGATACACAATATAAGACATTTCGTAACAAATCATATACTTTGGATAACCAATAATTATGAATGATAAGATTAAGACCAATGAAGAACTCATAAAAGAGTTACACAAATCGCATAAGGAGTATGATTTATTAAAAACATCATATTCAAAAGACATTATCGAACGCAAGCAGACAGAACAAACACTTAAAGAATGTGAAAACAATTTAAAAGAAAGAATTAAAGAATTAAACGGTATTTATTCACTTGGAAATTTAGCAGAAGAATTTAATAAACTGGAAGATATTTACCATGCATTTGTAAATAATGTTGTTCTCGAAAGTATGCAGTTTCCTGAAAAAGTTTTTGTTTCGCTTGAAATTAATAGAAAAAAATATAGCAATATTGAAAACTTCAAACTGTTAGAAAGCCGAAAATATTTATCTGCACCGATTAAAATATATGGAAAGCAAGCAGGAGAATTAATTGTGGCTTACACAGAAGATTTACCATTTATTGATTTTTTTGAACAGAACCTTATAAACAACTATGCAGAAAGGATTTCAAAAATTACAGAACGCATTAAAACACAACAAACCCTTGAAGAAAGTGAAATAAAATATCGGAATTTAGTTGATAATTTAGGTGAAGGAATTGGAATTGTAAATGTTAACGAAGAATTTCTATTTGTAAATTCCGCTGCTGAAAGAATTTTTGGAGTAGGCAAGGGAGAATTACTTGGCAAAAACCTCAAAGAATTTCTTAGTGAAGAACACTATATAAATATACTCAACCAAACCAAGATTCGTGAGAAAGAGCAAAGTAGTTCTTATGAAACTGAGTTAACTCTCCCTAACAGTGAAAAGCGAAATATACTTATTACAGCAGTTCCTCAATTTGATGATAATGAAATGTTTATTGGCACATATGGCATATTTAGAGACATCACCGAACAGAAGAAGGTTGAAAAAGCGTTAAGAGAAAGTGAATCTTCATTACGGAATGCTCAGGAAATTGCAGAGATGGGTAATTGGGAACTTGATTTAATTAATCAAAAGGTAAAATGGTCAGAAAATTGTTTTGTCATATATGGCTTAAAACCATTTGAGATAGAACCAACTTTCGAATATTTCAAAAGCAGAGTTCATCCGGATGATTTGCATTTGGTTGATGACGCGTTTAAAAATATTATAAGATACAAAGCACCAGATACTTCTGAATTGCAAATAATCTTTCCTGATGGAACAGTTAGATGGTTTCAGAACGACATGATTCCAATTTTTCAAGGTGATAAACTTGTTGCACTAAAAGGAATTAATCTCGATATCACCGAGCGCAAGAAGTCGGAAGAAAGCCTGAAGAGTATTAATGAACGGTTCGCCCTTGCAACTACTGCTGCTGCTATCAGTGTTTGGGAGCATGATTTTATTACAGATATGATTCAAATAGATGATAATTTTAATAAGATATATGGTAATACTCAAAGCAATTACCAAATCGAATTTAACCAATTTAATAAATTTATTCACCCCGATGATGTTGATATTATTAAAATTAATATTGAAGAAGCAATAAAATCGGATAAAAATATGAACTATGAATTCAGAATTATTAGACCTGATGGCAATATCAGAAATATCAGCGCTTATGGTAAAATAGTAAAAGATAAGACTAATAAACCTATAAAGTTTATTGGTGTAAATATGGATATATCTGATTTTAAGAACGCCGAACTGGCAATTAAAGAAAATGAAAGAAAATTACTTCAACTTAAT
>PLML01000207.1:29062-29610 GCA_003141525.1 Bacteroidales bacterium | reverse complement strand
TGCACATGAATTATTCAGCGAACTTAATAAATGGGCAGAAAAAGAGGTCCCCGGGTTAGTAATGGGTGCCGGATCAATAGTTGATGCCGGAACTGCTTCATTATATATACAGCTCGGCGCTAATTTCATTGTGTCGCCTGTTCTTAATCCTGAAATGGCAAAAGTATGCAACCGCAGAAAAATACTCTGGATACCCGGTTGTGGAACTATATCAGAAATCAGCTCTGCTGGAGAACTTGGTGCCGAGATAGTTAAAATATTCCCCGGTTCATCTGTAGGTGGACCTGATTTTGTCAGAGCAATTAAAGGCCCATGTCCCTGGACAAGTATAATGCCTACAGGTGGAGTTGAACCTACCCTTGAAAATCTGACAGAATGGTTTAATGCAGGAGTAACCTGTGTCGGTATAGGATCAAATCTCATCACAAAAGAGCATGTTCTCAAGAAAAACTGGTCAGGACTTACAAAGAGAGTTACAGCTGCAGTTAAAGTAGCAAGAATGTTTCATGTGGATTAAATACTTGTAGTGATCGGTCGCGACCGATCAC
>PLML01000207.1:0-28963 GCA_003141525.1 Bacteroidales bacterium | reverse complement strand
AGTTTTATATATTCCTGAAGTATTATCCTGTTCACCTCCATCTCATCTCCAAGGTTAATGATTAAATCACCAGTTGTCTGTAAATCATTTGTGGTCCAGTAAGTTTCCGGATTCCCGTCATTGATGTTTGAAGCTTCATATCCCTTTCCCCTGAAAGATGTAGCAATTACTTCTTTTCCTTTTGCAAGATCTGTTTCAAATTCTTTCTTCAGTAGTTCCCTGAATACGAGAAGAGATCTTATATCGTTTTCATGAAGAAGTCCTCTCCTGTCGGGAGGAACATTCAGAAGAAGATTACTGTTCCGACCCACTGAAGAATAATAAAGTTCCATCAGGTTCTCAGGGGACCTTACAAGTGAATCCTGATTCTGATGATAAAACCATCCAGGACGTATCGAAACATCAACTTCAGCAGGCACCCAATAGTTTCCGTCTTCATGGCCCTCTCCAAGAATTTTAGCAAAGTCACCTCCGGGGTACATTTTATCTTTTTTAAGAAGACACCAGTTAGTCAGGCTGCCCATTCCGTTTTCATTGCCAACCCATCTGATATCCGGTCCGGCATCACTGAACATAACGGCTGACGGTTGCAAATCTCTTACGATCTTTTGGGTATTTGCCCAGTCATAATAGGTTTTATTATCAATTTTTCGTGTCTCCTTTGCACCGCCATAAAATCCATCTCCTCCATTGGCGCCATCGAACCATACTTCGAAAATATCACCATAATTTGAAAGCAGTTCCCGAAGCTGATTACGGTAATAGGTCAGATATTCAGGAGTGCCATAAACTGAACTGTTCCTGTCCCATGGCGACAGATAAATACCAAGCTTCAGACCATATTCATCACAAGCCGAACTGAGCTCTTTCAATACGTCTCCTTTGCCTTTTTTCCATTCAGAATTTTTTACAGAGTGGCTTGTAAATTTTGACGGCCACAGACAAAAACCATCATGATGTTTTGCTGTTACAATGATACCTTTCATACCGGCATCTCTTGCAACTCTTGCCCATTGTCTGCAATCGAGACCTGTTGGATTGAAGACTGATTCCTTTTCATCTCCGTAACCCCACTCCTTATCAGTAAAAGTATTAACAGTAAAATGGACAAACATAGAATACTCCATTTCATGCCAGGCAAGTTGGCATTCAGAAGGAACCGGGCCAAAAGGTTCAGGTGGTTTCACTTGTGAAGAGGCAGTTGGTGAAAGATCTTTTATTCTTATGTTTCTGAATTTTACAAGTGATCCATGGCCCAGAAAACCAATATGACCAGATTTATTTATTAATCCAGGGTGGTCTTTATGATCCATTGTTCCATTGTCTCTTGGTCCTGCAATATCTCCATCAACAATAGTGGTTCCGTTAAGAATAATCTTAATCTGAGTTCCTTTCGCAGTGACCTCTTCATAATTCCACTCACCTACCGGTTTAAGAAATCCTCTTCTTGATGGAATTACTCCATATACCGATCCATGGTACTGATAAGGCTGCAGATTGGCATAACCGGGGTCGGAATCGTCGAGTATCTGAAGTTCCATCCCAACATAAGCTGCATCTCCGGTCAGCGGAGCTCTGATACCCAGACCATTATTTGCAGCAGGTATTAATTGAAATTCAAATCGGATTATAAAATCGGAATACTCATTTTTTGTATAAAGATTACCTATATTTCCTTTAGACGGGATAGTAACTAACTCTCCATCTTCAACTCCGTAGGCAATTGTATCTCCTACCCAGCCATTCAGATTTATTCCATTAAAAAGAGATATGAATCCCTCCGATTTTTCTTCTTGAGTAAGATTATATTCTTTCCCATGTATTTCTCTGATATATATATCTCTGAATGCCAGATCAGTGCCATGAGCCTGAAGTTCTATTGGTCCGGCAGGGAATATTGGGATTTCGCGATCCCAATAGTTTTCCAAAGTTACATTATCAACAACAAGTTCTCCATTCAGCCATACTGATACCTTTTCACCGATCATCACAATCCTGAAACTATTCCACTCTCCGACGGGATTATCAGCCACTTCGAGAGGTATGGACGGGTTTGTCTGGTTATTGTACAATCCTCCCGAACCAACCTGTGCACCTGCTTCCCTTCTGGAAGTATCCCATATCTGAACCTGGGGTGAACCTCTCAGGTAAATCCCGCTGTCACCTTTTTTTGTGATTTTCCAGTCCACTAACATTTCAAAATCACCATATTTCTTAATCGAACAAAGATTATCCCCCGAACCGTTAAACCAAATGCAACCGTCCTTAACACTCCAGTTACCAGTCACCTTTTTATCAGCTTCAATCTGTTTTTTTGCCAGTTCTTCAGGTTTCATCTTAGCCCTTGCAACCGGATTTTCAACAAGTCCCTGCCAGCCGGAAAGATCCTTACCGTTAAAAATCGATTTAAAACCTTCATCGGCAGGCATACTTTCTAAATATTTGTTCATCACTCCTTTATTGTATTCACCCTCCTTCCCTTTCAGCTTCCCGGCTGCTTTGGTGAGAATCTCCTTTACCAGCTCTCCATATAAACCTGGCTTTGAATTTTCCGAAGGAAGAGCGATATTCATTGCAGATTTTGCGGCTGTTGCCGAAGTTGAAGGATCTTCAAGATAATTTGCTACAAAATAAAGAGACAGATAAGTCTTCAGCTTTCCTATCTCTGTCAGGATTCCAATTTTACGATCAGTGCTCAATGCAAATGGCATGATCTTTCTGAAAAGAAGCAACTTTTGTTCATCTTTCAGATCAGAGGATTTTATTTTTCTGACATATTCCTCAAAAGCCAGTCCTTCATAAGTTTTATTTCCGGAGGCACAAATTTCATACAATGCAGAACAAGCTGAATAATCTTTCCAGTCTGAAAGAACCTTAAAACATACATCACGAACATCCGCATTCCCATTTTCAAATTCCGTTGAAACTTTCTTGAGAGCTTCTGCCGACTGAGTGCCAACAAACAACTGAAATTGTTTCATGAAAAAACCTGTCACACCAGAGTCCTTTTTTAATGAAGCATAACTGATACAAATTTTTTCCCACATTGCTCTTTCGTTTTCTTCATTTTTCCCTGAGAGAAAACGGGAAAGGCTTTCGATTGCCAACCTGGGACGAGCATCATCGCCGGTTCCGACAGGGACCACCTGATTGCAAATAAGCTTTAATCCCGATTCACCAAGTGATAACATATCAAGCATTAGCTTGTCAGTTGACTGCTGATCATTGGAAGGTAGACGGGCAAGAAGATCCGCTACTTTTGTTTCGGTGGTTTTTTTATCCTGAGCAAAAGGTACCAAATTGATCAAAAGAAGAGATAAACTGATAAAAAGGAATTTGCTGATTTTCATATTTTTATATTTTCAAATTGCTAAGCAATTTGCAAGTTTTTATGTCAAAATACAAGTGTAAGGAGTTCTATTTTTAACAAACCAGAGTCCAGCTTGGGGTGTGCAGCTTGCTATGTGCACCTCGCAGTGCGCCGGAAAAAAGAACCCCCTTCTGGCTGATTTGAAGTTCGTCGATTAACTGAAATCACAGTGAAGGGGGATAAAATGTTCCGGAGTGTTAGGGAAAATGGGGAAAGGGGAACTCCGGAACAGTGGAAAATCAAACCTGAAACTACTTACCCGTATGACTATTTAACATTCATTTTTAATTCAAGGCTATCTATTATTCTTTTATTCAGTTTTGGTGACATATTACCATTCTGAATCATCTTCACAATAATACTTGGAACTATCACTGCGTCTTCCTTAGTCGAAAAGACATAACCTGTTTTTCCAGAAGGGATTCTGCTATAACTCAGAAAAGGTTTACTATTCACGAAAATTGTATAAATCCAGGTCGAATCAGGATTCCCCTTTTTGCATCAACAGACTCATCAAAATCACCTTTAAAAATAGTGCGATCTTCCTTAAAAAATCACTATTAGTCTGGCTATTGTACGAACTGCATGTTTTAGTGTATATAAGTTGAATCTGAGTGGATGAATAAAGATCAATTAAAAACAAAAAGACAGGCTGCTACCTGTCTTTTACTATAATAAAGAATATAAGATCGGAATTTTTTGTTTATCTCTTAAGACTGTATACAGACACTGATAACAGATAAATCATACAAACAATCAGGATTGACATTCCGAAAGCAACATTGCTAAGATCGCTTATCCAGCCAATGAGCAACGGGATAACTGCCCCCCCGGAAATTGCCATCATCATCAATCCTGAAATTTCATTTTTCCGTGCCGGGTATTTCTCAACAGCTATTGAGAATACAAGCGGCCAGATGTTAGCGACAGCAAGACCGATCATGAATACCAATCCCCAGGCCATAAAGGTAGATTTAACAAGAAGAATCGACACTAAGCAGATAATACCCAGGGCTGATGATCCGAGAAAAAACTTGCGAGATGAAATCCTTGTTAACAGCAGAGCACCCCCAAAAGTACCTAGCATACGTCCGAAGAAGTAGACGCTTCTGCCCGATGCTGCAGTTGTTGGATCAATCCCAAACTGTTTGATAAGGAACTGGCCGGAATTGGAATTAAAACCGACATCTACACCTACTACAAGAAAAATCGAAAGAACCATTAAAAGGACGAAACCTGTGCCCAGCAATTTGAATGACGATGAAAATGTTGCTTTAATCTCTTCATTTTTTGCTTCATTAATTTTCACTGACCCTAGCCAGATTACAGTAAGTATTGAAACTATACCAAAAACAAGGAACAGAAGCTTCCAATCGTGCGTAAAATGTGAAGCAAAAACTGCAGCCAGTGGAGCTCCAATCATAGAGCCGATAGCTTTGATAAATTGTGAAAAACTCAGGAAACTTGAAGTCCGGTTCCCGGGAACTACATCAACAATAAGCGGATTTGCAGAAACCTGTACAATTGTATTGCCTATTCCCAGCAATGCAAATCCGACAAGAACCATTGAAAAAGAATATAAGAAAAATGGAACGAGTAATCCTAAAGCTGTTACACCCATGCCGACATTAAGCATGAACTTTTTACCTAGACGAGACTGCATTACTCCTACAGGGACTGAAAGCAAAAGAAACCAGAGAAAAGCAGCTGAAGGTATTAACTGTGCAAGAGTCGTACTAAGATTCATGTCTTTTTTTACCATATCGACCCCTATTCCCACAAGGTCAACAAAACTCATGACAAAAAATGCCATAAGCACAGGGAGTATTTTGGTGATGTTTACTTTTTGTGTGTTCATAATCAAATGGTTTGAGTGTAACTATTGAAAATATTTCTTTTATCACCCTGTCGCCAGTTACCTGATACCCGGTGATTCTTTTTGTTGGCTACGGGCTAAGTTCATCAGGCAACAGGCAGGTAAAACTAATCTATTCACATTAACGGTAGTGCGTGCTGAACAGATTTCCAGAAATCATCATCAAGCAGATATGCGCTCCCAAGAAGAGCAGCGTCCTCTTTAAGCTTTGAAATAGCTACCTCGCAAAAACAATTTTCCTTTTTCAATCTGTCTTCAAATACATTACCAAAAAGATTATATGCATGAGATATATTTCCTCCAACAACCAAAATTTCTGCTCTGAACTTTTTTAGCCAGGGTGCAAGGAACAATCCGGCGTTGTCTCCAAAATCGGTAAAGAGATCTGTTACCACCTTATCTGTCCCCGCAAGTGCAGCAAGCTCTTTTACCCCACCCAGCTCTTTACCAGTGAGTTTCTTATACCTGGAAAGTAATCCACGGGTTGAAAAATAATCATCAGCAATCCCATCTTTATAAGGCAGGTGATAAATACAACCTAATTTAGGCACTTCCGATCCATCAACTATCGGTATACGTTTACTGATAAATGCAGATCCGAAACCCGTACCAAGTGTTATTGAGAGAGAACGGTTGAATTTAGAAGCACTGCCAGCCCAGGCTTCTCCTACCGCAAAAGCTGAAGCATCGTTCATGAACCTGATGAGTAAACCATCGTGAATACCCAGAATGTTTGAGATGGCATCAGTAACATTTATTCCATAGAGATTCTCATATTTGGCGACACCGCGTATATAACAAATACCCTTTACATAGTCAAAAGGACCGGGCATTGCAAATCCAATTCCTTTCACATTTTCACGGGGAACTTTATTTAAAACAGTTGATAAAGCCTGGGCCCAGGTACCAATTATAACATCTGACTGCGCCTGATTGTCAACCGATCTTTCTGTCAAAGTATCTCTCATGACCTTACCCGAAACCAGGTCAATAGCAGCACAGCTGATATGACTTCCACCTATATCAGTCCCTAATGCAATATTTTTATCCATAGAAAAAGTTAATATACAACCTGTTTAAAACTATTCTCAAAACTGCGGTTGAAAATATCTAATTTTGTTATCAATGCAAAATAAAATCCAATGAATAAAGAATAATTCAGGGTATATTATAAAAATATCAGTAATCCGGCAATGAAATGATGACATATTTCATACAAATATTCCTATTTAAGTTTTAAATTCGAATGACAATAAAAAGTCTACAAAAATGCCAAAAGTAACAAAAGAAGATGCGCTTCTCTATCATAGCAGAGGACGTCATGGTAAAATAGAGGTCATACCGACAAAACCATATGAAACTCAATTTGACCTCAGTCTGGCATATACACCTGGAGTAGCTTTTCCCTGTCTTGAAATTGAAAAGAATCCTGAGGATGTTTACAATTATACTGCCAAGGGGAATCTTGTTGCCGTAATATCAAATGGTACAGCAGTGCTTGGACTCGGAAATCTTGGAGCCATGGCAGGCAAGCCTGTAATGGAAGGTAAAGGACTCCTGTTTAAGGTATTTGCAGATGTTGATGTCTTCGATATTGAGGTTGATGAAAAAGATCCGGCAAAGTTAATTGAGTTTTGCAGGCAGATAGCTCCTACTTTCGGGGGAATAAACCTTGAAGATATAAAAGCTCCGGAGTGTTTCGAGGTTGAAACAGAATTAAAAAAGATACTTGATATTCCGGTATTTCATGACGATCAGCACGGAACTGCAATAATCTCAGGAGCGGGTCTGCTGAATTCTCTTGAAATAACAGGTAAAAAAATTGAGGATCTCAAAATGGTTGTATGTGGTGCAGGTGCTGCAGCTATTTCATGTTCAAGATTATATGTCTCGCTTGGTGTAAGGAGGAAGAATATTGTCATGTGCGATTCAAAAGGTGTTATTAATAAAAAAAGAAAAGACCTGAACAAATATAAGCAGGAATTCATTACCGGCAGGGACCTTGATACTCTGGAGCAGGCAGTAAAAGGGGCAGATCTTTTTCTTGGTCTTTCTGCTGCCTGTATGATGTCTAAAGATATGCTGGCATCAATGGCGAAAAACCCTATCATTTTTGCCATGGCTAATCCTAATCCTGAAATCTCTTACGAAGATGCAATGGCAACCCGAGATGATATGATTTTTGCTACAGGAAGATCTGATTATCCGAATCAGATTAATAATGTCCTGGGATTTCCATTCATTTTCCGGGGAGCCCTTGATGTAAGAGCATCAACAATTAATGAAGAGATGAAACTTGCTGCTTCGAAAGCCCTGGCTGCGCTTGCCAAAGAGCCTGTACCTGATTATGTTCTGAAAGCATATAATGTTGAGAAACTGGTATTCGGAAGAGAATATATAATTCCAAAACCTATTGACCACAGGTTAATATCAAGTGTAGCACCTGCAGTTGCCAAAGGAGCAATGGATACAGGAGTTGCCAAATACCCGATAACAGACTGGGAAGCATATAAGAAAAAACTCGATAAAAGAATAAACGAACATATAAAAAATATAGCTAATTGTGGTGGGATTTAGATCCGGGGCGATTAAAATGTCTTTCTTATAATTTCTACAGACTTATATTCAACAAATCCCCCCTTTTTTTTTCCTTTCCGCCATTTGCCTGCAGACTTTCTTCTCATACATTGAAAGAATCATATACGATATTTCCTGAATTGAGAAGGAGCTCCGGTTGATTGTGGCATCGAACAGGTAATCAATATTAAGAGGTTTTTTATCCAGAAAAGCATGTATAAGATTAAATCGTTTTTCATCAGTATCGACTACATACTTTTCTGCAGTTTCCATGTTCATTTCTTTCTTTTTCATCACATTCTCAACTCTCCAGTAAAATGGGGCAATAAGCCTAATATGAAGAGCATCTGTTATTTCATGAGCTATAGAAACACCTCCTCTTCCTACCAGTATGATGAATCCCTCCTTGCACATTGAAAGCACCACATCCCTAATAGCTTTTTTTACTCTCAGATCGCTGACGAAACCTCCCGAAAAAGCCATTATCATTTCTGATATATTGGATAGCTCTATTCCTTTGTAGAAATTTTCAACACGCTGAGTATCTGTATTTAACTCTTTTGCAATAGCATAGATAATATCTTTATCAACCCATTTCCATTTAGTTAAACCAAATTTATGATTAAGGTCATCTGCCAGAATTGCAGCTACCTGCCTGGCGTCACAACCTGTCAAGCGGGAAATGGTAATGACAGGACCATCATCAACAGGAGCTTTTTTAAGTATTGACTCTCTGTACCGACCATCAAAATAATCAAAAAACTTTTCCATCTCACGTGCCTCCTTAAATGGTTATTTGTTGAAGATGCTGAAATACAGAGTACATATAACTTTGTATACCAATTATTTATCCCGTATAAGCGACGGATGAGATTTGTCGGAGCTCGGAGCAGTTCTCTATGAAATACTGACCATATAATTTACGAAAAATTAACGAATCCATAAAATTTATTTACATCAACGTTCTCTTTAAGCGTATTATAAATAAATTTGCATTCTAATCCTCTAAAAACTGTTCAGACTTGTCTGATTTTTGAGGAATAATGGTTTAACAACCTACTAATGAAAACTTTTCAGATAAATATCTGTCTTTTTCTGCTTACAATCTTTATTATTTCAGGTTGTAAAAAAAATGTTGTTATTAATGAAAAACAGGCAATACTTTTTCAGGTCGATTATGTGAATTACTCAGGGGGGTATCAACATAATGGATTCATTATCGACAACCAGGGAAATATTCTCACATATAAGAATCCGCAAATCTGGAATTTTCCGGACAAAGATTTTAAACTCAGCGAAAGGCAGGTCCGTGATAATATCGGAAATTGCCTTAATTCCGGGAAAAAAATCCCAGAGGAAGAGTTAAAGAAATATACCAGTTATATTAAAAATATATCTTCAACTAAAATTACTGCTTTAAAGAATGTTAAAGCTGATGCAGGATCTGTTGAGTATATCTGCTACCAATTCTCAGAGAATTCAGGAATTTATAAGGGTTGCCTGATAAAAGCGGAAGGTGATTTTACACGCGAAAACCTGAATTTCTTTTCCAGGAAGGTTACAACATGGCTGAAAAACATAAATGACACTATAGAAAAAAAATAAGAGGCTCTCTTTTCTGGTATTATTTTCGATTTTCCAAGGGAATAGTAATCACAACTAAATTTTGAATTTTCTGCAGATTTTAATATATCTTTACTTCACAAAACATTCATCTCGCTAAACTTTTAAATTATTCATCATGGTTATAAACGTTTTTTCCCAACCAGAACTATTTTGGTTCATTCTGGGTCTGGGACTTTTTCTTCTGGAACTGGTCATTCCCGGGTTCTTTATTTTTTTCTTTGGACTTGGTGCCTGGGTTACTGCCCTCGTTTGCCTTATTGGAAACCCCGGTACCAACCTGCAAATAATAATTTTTGCAATTAGCTCAACGCTTTTACTCCTCGCACTCAGGAGAATAATTCAGAAAAAATTCTTAAACAGTAAGAGCACACAGTCTGATGATGTCGAAGATGAGTTTACCGGAAAAGAGGCACTCGCCACTATCGATTTTGGTGGTATGAAACATGGAAAAGTTGAGTTTAAAGGAACGACATGGACTGCGGAATCTGAATCTGAGATTAAAGAAGGACAAAGAGTTATCATAATTGAAAAAGATAGTTTTAAATTAATAGTTGAACCTAAAAAATAATTAAAATGGAAGGATCAAGTACAACTTTTATTCTTGTTGGTGTAATCTTCTTAGGAGTTATTCTGATTGCATCGATGATTAAAATTGTTCCGCAGCGAACAGCAATTATAGTTGAAAGATTGGGAAAGTACAGAGCAACTTTTACAGCCGGTTTCCAGTTACTCATTCCTTTTTTCGATAAAGTAAGGTACAGGCACACCCTTAAAGAACAGGCAATTGATGTTGCCCCCCAGATATGCATTACCCGCGATAATATCGCTGTTGAGGTAGATGGTATCCTTTATCTCCAGGTTCTTGATCCTCAAAAAGCTTCTTATGGAATTGATAATTATAGATTTGCATCTATTCAGATAGCTCAGACCACCATGAGGAGTGTTATCGGTAAACTGGAACTTGACAGAACGTTCGAAGAACGTGAAACGATTAATGTCACAATAGTTGAAGCTGTTGATAAAGCTAGTGAGCCATGGGGTGTAAAAGTAACACGGTATGAGGTTAAAAATATATCGCCTCCGCAGAGCATAAAAGATGCAATGGAAAAACAGATGAGGGCTGAAAGGGAGAAGAGAGCAATTATTGCCGAATCCGAAGGAGCAAAACAGGCGAAAATCAACGTTGCTGAAGGAGACAAACAGGCTCTCATTAAAAATTCAGAAGGTGAGATGCAGAAGAGAATTAACGAAGCCGCCGGACGTGCCTCTGAGATCGAACAACTTGCAAAGGCAACTGCTAATGGATTAAGGGCAATATCATTAGCCATATCTGAGGAAAACGGGCTAAATGCTGTTAACCTGAGGATCGCCGAACAATATCTTATGGCGTTTGGAAACATTGCCAAGACTAACAATACATTAATAATCCCCTCAAATCTTACTGATATTGCAGGAATTGTTGCAACTGCTACTTCAGTGTTTAATGAGACGAAGGATAAGAAGAGGTAGAAATAAGTTGAAATAAATAGAAATATAAAAACCAGGCTTAGATTGAATCTATGTCTGGTTTTTTATTATCTCGAAATCTATTTTCTCAGGCAATTAAAACTTATTTCAATTTATTACTACCTATTTCATTTTATTACAACCCATTGCAACTGTTCAGACCTCCTCATGTTCAGTTCTTTTTATTATCTCATTCTGAAGATCCTCTCCAAGATCATTGAAATAATCGCTGTAACCTGCTACACGAACAATCAGGTCCCCGTAACGCTCAGGATGTCTCTGGGCATCCTTAAGAGTTTCTGCATTAACTACATTGAATTGTATATGATGGCCACCGAGGGTGAAATAGCTTCGGATCAACGCTGTCAGCTTTTCATAACTATCCTCATCCTCAAAGAACGAGGGGGCAAACTTCTGATTCAGAAGGGTGCCACCGGTTCGAAGATGGTCAATCTTTGATGCAGATTTAATTACAGATGTCGGACCATTATGATCAACACCCTGGAAAGGAGAAATACCTTCCGATAGTGGGAAATGAGCATTTCTGCCATCTGGTGTAGCTCCTGTAACACTCCCAAAATAGACATGAGAGGTTGTTGGCAGCATGTTAACACGATGGACTCCTCCCCGGGTATTTGGCTTTCCATTAACTGCATCATAATAAATCTCAAAAACCGTTACCGCCTGCTGATCAGCATAATCATCATCGTTACCAAATTTAGGTGTGTTGTAGATCATCTCATACTGAATCTGCTCATACCCATTGAAATCTGCTTCCAGAGCTTTAGTTAATTCATCCCAGCTAATCTTTTGATTATCATAAATATTATAACGGATTGATGTCAGCATATCGGTGATACTCCCAAGTCCTACTCCCTGTATATATGATGTATTGTACCTGGCGCCCCCGCCATTATAATCTCTGCCATTTAAAATACAATCTTCAACAAGTAGCGATAAAAAAGGTACCGGCAACCATCCTGCGAAAGTTTTTTCAATTATATTATTTCCTCTGATTTTTATGTCAGCAAAGTAATTTACCTGTTGTCTGAATGCCTCAATCAGATCCTCAAAACGTTTATAGTCGCAAGCATAACCTGTTTCAATCCCGACAAGTTTATTTGTTCTTTTGTCAAATCCGTTATTAAGAGTCAGTTCAAGGATTTTTGGGAGATTGAAATAACCTGTAAGCCAATAAGCTTCAGTTCCGAAAGCTCCTGTCTCCACACAACCTGATGCCCCTCCATACCTGGCATCAATTAAATTCTTTCCCTGTCGGAGCAACTCCTGGATTATAGCCTCTGTGTTGAAGCAGGAGGGCTGTCCGAATCCTGTTCTGATAATATCAAGAGCTTTATGAATAAACCTGTCCGGGCTCTTTTTTGAGATTTGTATCATCGAACTCGGCTGAAGTATACGCATCTCCTTAATAATATCAAGCAAAATGTACGACATCTCATTAACAGCATCAGTTCCATCAGGTTGTACACCTCCGAGATTAATAAGACAAAAGTCGGTGTACGTACTACTTTCACTGGCTGTGACTCCAATTTTGGGAGGTGATGGATGATTATTGAATTTTATCCAGAAACAGCCAAGAAGATCATCTAATTCATCAGCTGATAGCGAGCCTGACTCTATTTCTTTTTTATAAGCAGGATAAAGATGCTGGTCCAGTCTGCCCGGATTAAAAGAGTCCCATGGGTTTAGTTCTATTATAACACCAAGATGTATGAACCAGTAATGTTGAAGCATTTCATGAACAGTTTCCGGAGCATTTGCAGGAACCTTCCGGCATATATTTGCTATCTTTAATAACTCTGTTTTCCTTTCAACTTTTGCTTCATTCAGAGCAATTTTTTCAAGAGCATCAGCATGACGGTTTGCATACATTATTATTGCATCGCAGGCTATATCCATTGCCTTAAGCTCTTCCAGCTTTTCAAATGCATCGTTATCCGTGAAAAAATCCAGAGCATCAATCGCCTCATTAATCTCTTGCTTCACTGCGAGAAAACCTGTTTTGAACATCCTGTATCCCAGCACAGTATGCCCGGGTGCGCGCTGCTCCTGAAACTCAGTAAAAACTCCTGCATTATAAGCATTTAGCCATTCTGTTGTCATCATTGACATTATCCTGTCTCGATTACTCTTCCCTTTCCAGAATGGAATAATCTCCTTTTCATAAATGTTTTTCACTTCATCATCAACCCTGAAGAAGACCTTTTCCCTTGAATTAAGAATCTCAAGATCGTTCGATGAATGAAGGCTTATCTCAGGATAAGTGGGAGTCTCCTTTGCGGCAGGGCCTCTTTCTCCAACTATCAGTTCACCTTCATTGATGCATATCTTCTTGTTTTTCAGGAGATATTCGAAAGCCCTGGCCCTTTTTACAGGGGCTGATAGTTCATGCGCTTCATCGCTCTTATAAAACTGAGTTATTAGAAATGCCCTTTCAGCAGTGATTTTTTCGACTGCGTTCATGCTCTGCTCCCGTAATTTTCTAACTCGTGGTGAAATATTCATAAGTAATTATCCTCCAATTTTAACTTTAACTCCGGTTTCCAGAAAGAAATCCTTCATCTTTTGCATTTTTTCTTTGTCTGGCGGTTCTGTATTCCACATTCTGTAAGGAATATTGAATTTTTTATATTTTGAAGATCCTATTTTATGGAAAGGCAAAAGATTGATCTTTTTAAGTGAACCGTTTTTTGTAGTTTTAAGAAAATGTCTCAATCTCTCCAGGTGATCAGGGTCGTCATTAAAACCCGGGATAACTGGAATTCTTACCATAATATCTTTTCCACTTTCAAGCAAAAGCCTGTAATTATCAAGAATTCCGATATTTGATACCCCTGTAGATTCAACATGTTTTTCCTCATCAAGATGTTTTATGTCAAAAAGAAAAAGGTCAGTGAATGGGATTATTGAATTATAATTTTCTGCTGAGGAGTATCCAGAAGTATCAACTGCAGTATTATATCCATTTTCTTTACATGCTTTTAATGCTTCAAGAAGAAATTTAAACTGAAGCATCGGTTCTCCCCCCGAAAATGTGACACCTCCTTTTGACTGATTAATGAAAACTTTCTCTTTATCAAGAATTTCAAGAATGGTGCCAATCGAATAATATTTCCCTACTTCCTCTTTTATTCTGAATTTTCTCTCACCAATCCTGTTGATCTTCATCACATTTTCAGGGAATGGAGATATGCCTTCCGGATTATGACACCATAAGCAGTTCAGAGGGCATCCCTTCATGAAAAAAGTTACCCTTATCCCTGGACCATCGTGGACTGAGTATCTTTTAACGCTGAAAATTAATCCTTTCATAAAAAAGGGAATTTGCCTGAACCGTGTAATTTAGATTAATGAAATGAGGAACTCTATTCTGAAGAATCAGAATGAAAAAAGAGATCAGAAGCTGTAGAACATCAGGCAACAATATAGCCTTCTGCCAAGGCGCTGCATCAGGAAACGATATTTCAGTTTTGCGATCATCTGAATTCTAAGATGGGTGCAAGTTAAATATTTNNTATATATCTGATATATACAAAATTTTAACAAATGATTAACAAATCATTAACAAAGAACCACGCAACATTTCCTATTGTCAAACGTCTATACATTGAAAGGAAACAAAAAATGAAAAAAACAATTTAATAGGTTCATTTGTTATAAATTTATATAGACAGCCATTAAAAGAATAATTTAACGATAATTTTAACTTCTCTACAATCGCCATTCGGCGACTTCAACGATCAGGTTTAGGTTAATCAGAGGAAAGGCACCGCCCGGTGTCTTTCCTTTTTATTGTGTTTTGTGAAATGTAATAAAAGGCCTTGAAGAACCAGGCAATTGCCCTGAACGGTTTTAAATTTTAGAGAGAGATTCCCCACTAACGCTAAATCTCTCTCAGTTGTCGAACAGTGGTGATGTTCTTCTAAAAGATTTATATTTGTACTTTAAACATTTCGCCAATCTGAGATGAGAATAAGGCCGATCTTCTTTTATATATTACTCACTCTTTTTACATTTACACTTAATGCAAAAGGGCCTTCCCCGACAGCCATCAAAGGCATCCTGGATCTTCGTCAAATCAGTAATCCTGATCATTTCATAATTAAGCTTAACGGGGAATGGGAGTTTTACTGGAAGAAGATGTTGCGCCCTAATGATTTTGGAGCCGGGAATTATAAAGCTGATTATTATGGAAGAGTACCATCTTATTGGACAGATTACCCGCGCGAGTCGGTTAAAACTGAGAAATTTGGTTATGCCACTTATCGTTTAACTGTCCTTTTTCCAAAAGGATTTAACAAACCACTAGGTATTGATCTTCCAGTATTTGATTCATCATACGATATTTACGTGAACGGGAAATACCTTGGAGGAAACGGGACCACCGGAAAATCATCCGATGAAACTAAACCTGAATATAGAAGAAATCTTTTCATAATAAATCCGGAACCGGATTCGCTGAAAATAATAATTAACGTTTCGAATTATTACCACCGTCGGGGAGGGTTCTGGTTACCAGTAAAGTTGGGGACATTCAACGATGTGCGGAAACAACTCGCCACTAGTTGGGCTGTAGAATGGTCTGTAATGAGCTTACTGCTAGGATTCTCTGTTTTCTTCCTGTTCTTTTTCATTATTTCACCAAAGGAAAAGATTATGTTATTTTTCACTATGTCAACTATTGGTCTGGCATTAAGACCACTTTTTACCTCCCACTTTCTCATTCTCGACCTGTTTAATATGGACTGGATTTGGATAGTCAGATTTGAATACCTGGGACTCTTCCTGATCATAATCGGTTGGGTATGGTACGTTTTGAATCTCTATCCCTCAAAAATTTTCAGAATACTCACATGGTTCATCACTGTATTTTTCTCTCTGGCATTTATTTTGACTCTGTTTCTGCCAGTAAAAATCTTCAGCTACTCAACACTTGTCTACTATCCTTCAATGATATTTATTATAACTTATCTTTTGTTCATGAGTTTTATGGGTATGTTGAAGAAAAATACTCTTGATTTAATATATTTTTTAGCATTCATTCTACTTTTATTCGGCGGGTTGCACGACATGAGCGTATCACTTGGGAGGTCATCATATACATTAGGATATTCGTTAACATATGTCATTGTACTTTTTGTTTTCATTCAGACATCTCTTATAATGTATAAATGGGTAAGAGCGTTTAATGAAAAGGAGAAACTGCAGAATGAGCTTGCTTTTGTGAATCGAAATCTGGAACTTCTTGTGAATGAAAGAACACAGGAGCTGAAAAACAGGAATGAAGAAATAGAAAAGCAAAGTAATATGATTGCAACTCAGAATGAACAATTGTCGAATACTATTCAATTGAAAAACAGGATTTTCTCTGTTATCGCTCACGATTTAAGGAGCCCTGTAGTAAATATACTATACATGCTAAATCTTCTTAAAGAAAAAGAATATAAAGAGAAATACGATACTTTTGCCAATTCAAGCATCCAATATGCGCAGCTTGTCATCAGTCTGCTTGAAAACATGCTTGTCTGGGGAAGAGAACAGGAGGACAAAATAAAATTTTCACCTGAGAAACACGATCTGGCTGATATTATTCTCACTAACCTCAGTATATTCAAAGAGACATCTGACAAAAAAGAAATCTCAGTTAATTTCACTCAGGTTGGAAATTCAATTGCATTCTTCGATAAAGATCTGCTTGATATGATAATCAGAAATCTGTTGTCAAATGCTGTAAAATATACGGCACGCGGAGGTAGAATAAGTATCCTTCTTAAAGATAAAATGCAGAATGATGAATTTATAATGCTGAAGATATGCGATAATGGAATCGGTATTCCTGAAACAAAGCAAAAATTTCTTTTTACTGCCACCGAAATTGAAAGTACGCCAGGCACTGAAAATGAGAAGGGAACGGGACTTGGTCTTAAGCTATGTTATGATTTAGTAAAAATAAATCATGGAAGTATCGTCGTTGAAAGCAAAGAAGGTGAAGGAACATGCTTCATAATTACTCTCCCGATGGAAAAAGAAACTGTTCTGCCGGAAAAGGAATAATAATCAGTCAATTGTCAGATCCGCCAGTCCTTCTTTATCAAGTATCCTGATGTTTTTACCTTTTGCTTCAATATATCCCTCCTCTTCAAGGTCGCCAAGAGCCCTTGCCACCGATGGCCGGGCGACTCCGAAAAAATCAGCAAGGTCATTTTGTGTCATTCCCAGAGTAACCGACATTCCATCCGTTCCCGCTTTCTGAAGTATGTAATTGGCAAGTTTTCCTTTTATTGTTTTAAAATTCAGGAACTTTATCTTCTCAGAAAGGAATTGGGACCGGTTTGAAATCATATCAAGGAAATTTACAAGCAGAGTATCATACTTCATTAACAATTTAAGAAAAACAGGTTTCTCGATTAAGAGCAATTCTCCATCCGCGACAGCAATTACATTTACGGGAAATTTGTTCCGGTTTCCAAAAATGAATGCAGAAGCAAGAGCTCCCGGGGCTGGAATGTCTTCAATCTTAATTATCCGGCCTGCATAGTCTGTCATTTCACCCTTCACCACACCGCTTATAACAACTATCATTGTCGTAACCGGTTCCCCGCATTGAGAAATCATCGATCCTGCGTGAAATTTCTTAACCCTGAAAGGCACAGATGTAAGAATTATTTCAACCTGGCCGGGAGTCATTCCTTTGAACAGTGGGGCATTTGAGAGAAGAGAATAGTCCATGCTTTTTTTGTAAAATTAGTAATAACTCTCTGAACCATATGAACTCACCCCCTTGTTTTCCCCCTCTCTACTTCGTAAAGAGGGGGAATCTACTAACATTCAATGCGTTACACCCCCATCTTTGCAAAGCAGAGAGGGGGTTTGGGGGGTGAGTGCACGAAATAAAAGAGGGGCATAACGTTAATCAAAGACACAATGGACAGAGAGGTGTCTGACCGTAAAGGATTCTCAGGATGGCTGTTGTTATCATTTTTTCTTCTACTTTTAGAACATCTTAAAACGCATTAAATGAAAAAACCAGTTATTCTTTTTTCAATATTAATTTTATTAACCTCGCAGAAGGCGTTCTCACAGGATAATTTTGAAACAAAATTGCTGAAACAATTTCATTCAATCCAGAGCCAGGAGATGATGACCTGGATTGAGAAGCTTTGCTCGCCGGAATTTTATGGCAGACCAAGGAGCGATGGTGTGATTTTCAGTTTAGCCGGATACCGCACAATGGATATAGGAACCACAGGCTGGTAAAAGTATATTACCATCTTCCCGGTGATGATCCCGATGCCGTTTCAATTGACATTATGGAGGATGTATCGAAGATGATTTATGTTACTCTCACCAATATGGCAAATGATGATTTGATGAAATTGG
Source organism: Bacteroidales bacterium (assembly GCA_003141525.1). Classification (GTDB taxonomy): domain Bacteria; phylum Bacteroidota; class Bacteroidia; order Bacteroidales; family VadinHA17; genus LD21. Next base: position 10,607 of record PLML01000207.1, on the reverse strand, counting down.
AGTAAGGCCCCTCTCTCCCGCTGAACCGGGACATCTCGTCTAATAGATTTTACCTTGAGAGGAGTACCCCCTCTGCCGCTTCGCGGCATCTCCCCCAGTGGGGGAGAAAATACAGCAATATTTAGTTGAATTTCACAAAATCATTGAGGTTTTTTCCCCCTATGGGGGGAAATTAAAAAGGGGTTTATCGAAAAGAGACTAGTACTCGTCAGGTAGTTCCTTAAGCTGCGCCAGTGTAAACACCGGACCATCCTTGCAAACATAAACTCTACCTACGTTACACCTCCCACATTTTCCAAAACCACATTTCATACGATTTTCAAGAGTAGTATAAATGTTTTCGTCTGCAAACCCAAGCTTTGCAAGTACAGGAAAAGTATATTTTATCATCACAGGAGGTCCGCAAACTATTGCAATTGTATCTTTTGATGATGGAGCAATTTTCTCGACTACAGTGGGAACGAATCCAATCTCTCCATGCCAGTCCGGTGATTCGCCGCCCGGATCAACTGTAGTAATGAGTTTAACATCTTTTCTAAGCTCCCAGTCTTTAAGCTCATCTTTATAGACAAGATCTTTAACAGTTCTTGCGCCATAGATAATCGTAACATCTTTGAAATTCTCCCTCATATCAAGTGCATTCCAGATAACGCAGCGCATTGGGGGCAAAGCAATACCACCGGCAATAAATAGAAGGTTCTTTCCTTTCCATTCATCGATAGGAAAAATATTGCCGTAGGGCCCTCTGAAACCAATTATGCTCCCTTCTTCGCAGCCTGAGAGAGCATTGGTAACCTTACCCGTCTGCCTGAAAGTACACTCAATATATCCTTTCCTTGTTGGTGGAGATGCAATACAAAAAGTCGATTCACCGACGCCGTAAACAGAATATTCTCCAAACTGTCCGGCTTTATAAGAAAACTTTGCCTGGTCAGCTTCATTAACAAATCTCAGCATGAAAGTTTTTACTCCGGGTGCCTCATAAGTGATTCTCTCGATCCTCATAAGGTATGGCATATACAAATTATCCATCATACTGTAACCTCCTGAATAGAAATTAAATGTTCGAGTATATTCATATCAACCGGACATGCCCGTGAACAACGGCCACAACCGGTACAGCCGTAAACGGACAACCTTTCCGGCATATAAGAAAACTTATGCATTATCCTTTGTCTCCAGCGTTGCGACTGTACATCGCGGGGGTTATGTCCCGAAGTATGAAGCGTGAAATGTGAAAAGCCACATGAATCCCAGCATCTGACCCTTGAACCTTTCCTGCCATGAGCCTCATCCTGGATATCAAAACAGGCGCAGGTCGGACATACGTATGCACATGCCCCGCATCCGATACATCTTAGAGATTGCTCAATCCATTCCTTGCTTTCAAAAAATTTATCAAGTTTTTCTTTGATTTCTTCATGATTAAATCTTACAGGAACTTTTGCAAGGAATTTATTCTTTTCAATATTATTTGTTATTTCAAAAAGGTCCGGCGCCAATGAGACAATAGCCAAACCCTTTTCAGTTATAATTTCAGCAAGATAATCGCTATTTTCACCTGTTTGAGTAAACAGAATATCGCTTCCTTCAGTATTTCCAGGATTTCCGCCAACAGAAGTACAGAAGCAATATTCGTCTGAATTGTTGCAGCTGAATCCAAAAACTGTAATTTTCGATAAACGATTATTGTAAATTTCATCTTTATAATCCCAGTTGAAAACTGAACTAAGCTCTCCTATTCCTGTTGCATCACAAGGTCTGACTCCCCATAAGATAACTTCCGGAATATCCTTAAGATCAATTCCTTTTACAGACATTCCATCTTTACTCTTTGAATAATCAAATATCTTTTCCGTACGCGGGAAGGCAACCTCCTTTGATGATTGGGAAGTTTGAACATAACCGGTCACAATGCCCGAAAATTTCTCTGCATCCCTGAAAGATATTTTCCCGTTTTTTGTTGAAGGGGCAAAAATTTTTTTACTGTTCTGCTTTAAGATATCGAAAAGCTTTTCCAGTGAGTCTTTCCTGACTAATCGCTTATCAATATTCATATTTTATTGTATAAAATTTTCTTTATCATCTGGTTTATATGTTGACATTAGATGTTCCCCTTTAAGGGCAGGCTGATATCCGCCAAAGTGTTCCCTGGCATCCAGCATCATCTTCTTTGTCAATAAGTTAATTGGAATATAAAGAGGACATGCATTGTAACATGCGTCACAATCTATGCACCGGCCAGTGAGATGTATGGCCCTCATGATATGCCACTCGAGGTTACCAAGTTCGTGTGACGGAACAGGTATCCACTGGGGCTGGTTAAAATCTACCGTGCATCTGTGGCAATAGCACATCGGACAAGCAGCACGACATGCATAACATTTAAAACAGGGAGCCAGTTCATCGATCCAGAATTTCCATCGTTCAGCTTTTGTCATATTATCAAGCCTGTCGAGCATCTCTTTATTGCGAGCATCAATTTCAATCTGATACTGATGGACAAATGTTTCAACTTCAACCAGATTCTCAAATTCAATTAACTTGCTTTCAGGTGTTATTCCCAGTACAAGAAGATTATTATCATTTACCTGGAACTCGGAGGCAAGCTGGATTATACTTCTCATTACAGGCAATGTGGCTGCAATTGCCATTTTCCCCTTGTCTTTTACTTCACGTTTGGTTACATAGGCAGCAAGATTCTGAATACAACGGCTGTCAAATATTAATTTGTCGGCGTCTTCAGTCTTTTCTACAAAAAGAGCCCGTGTTCTATTGCCGGTACCATTTTCATATCCAATCACTACTTTAACTGCAGAGGATTCGATAAGCTCTTTCGCACGTTTAATTAAATCAACCATGGCTCACCTCCCTTTCAGGATATTTAGCTACTTTTTTATATTCGGAATAAGGTCCCAGTTCACGAACTGATGCAACAGTGGCGTTGACAATATCAGCCCATTTGGCTCCTTCTGCTGCCGATACCCATGAGAATTTAATGCGTTCTGTATCAATTCCCGTGAAATCACATAATGATCTGAACATTATCCATCTTCTCCTTGCATGAAAGTTTCCCGACGTATAATGGCAATCATTTGGATGACAACCAGATACAATAATACCATCGGCACCTTCATCAAAAGCTTTCAGCAGCAACATATAATCTATGCGCCCGGTACACGGGAATCTGACAATGCGAACATTTGAAGCATATTTGATTCGGCTGGTGCCGGTCAGGTCTGCACCAGCATAAGTACACCAGTTACAGACGAACGCAACAATTTTTGGTTCAAATTCAGCCATCAATACAAAATATTAATATTCATTTAATAAAGCCATAACTTCGGTATACATCTGCTCATGTGTATAACCCTGTATATCAATTGATTTTGTCCGGCAGAATGCGACACATGTACCACATCCCTGACATAGGCCCGGATTGACTTTTGCCATTGATTTAATGACTTCACCATTGCGGTTCTTTATCTCTTCCTTTTCGATAGCCTGGTAAGGACAGGCTGAAACACAGAGGAAACATCCCACGCATGATGAATAAACAGGAGCAGCCTGTCGGTTTACAACAGCAATAATCGGTTCGCGTGTAAGTTCATCCTGTGAGAACAACCCGGCAACTTTAACTGCAGCTCCTGATGCCATAGCTACTGATTCTGGTATATCGCGAGGTGCCTGACATGCCCCTGCCAGAAATATACCTGCTGTATTTGTTTCAACAGGTTTCAGTTTAGGATGAGCCTCAGCAAAGAACTTATACGGGTCGTAAGAAATATGCAGTTTCTGTGCAAGCTCTTCAGCACCTTCATTGGCAACACCCGCAGTAGCGAGGACAACCATATCAGCTTCAATTTCTACCGGCATTGCATTCAGCAGCGTATCGGCGCCACTCACAATTAACTTGCCGTTTTTTTCATAAATTCTTGAAACCCTGCCACGCACATAATTTACGCCATCGTCTTCAATAGCTCTTCTGACGAATTCCTCATACATCTTCCCTCCCGCCCTTATATCCATATAGAATACGTAGGATTTCCCTCCATGTACTTTATGCTGATACAACATAGCATGTTTTGCAATATACATACAACATATCTTGGAGCAATAAGGAATGCCTTTTGCAGGGTCTCGCGATCCTGCACATGCCAGGAATACTATTTTCTCAGGCACCTTGCCGTCAGATGGTCTCCGGATTTCTCCCAGTGTTGGTCCGGAGGCTGAGGCAAGCCGTTCAAACTGAAGTCCGGTTATCACATCAGGATATTTACCATAACCGTACTCAGGAAAGAAATCAGGTTGCTTTACGGTGAATCCGGTCGAGATTACAATGGCTCCGACTTCTGCTTCAACTATCTCATCTTCCTGGTCGAAACGTATTGCCTTCGTCGGGCAGACTATTTCGCAAACTTTGCACTTACCTTTAATATAATAGGTGCAATTAATCCTGTCAATCACTGGTTTATTTGGAATAGCCTGAGGAAAAGGCACATATATAGCAGTTCGTTTGCCAAGACCTTCATTGAATTCACTCGGAATTTTCTTTACCGGACATTTTGTTGTGCAGAGGCCGCAACCTGTACAAAGTTTTTCATCGAGGCTTTTTGATTTCTTTCTTATTTTAGCTTTGAAATTTCCAATGAATCCTTCAAGACTTTCAAGTTCAGCATAGGTATACAATGTAATATTAGGGTGCTGAGCAACTTCCACCATCCTCGGAGTGAGAATACATTGCGAACAGTCGAGCGTGGGGAATGTCTCTGACAACTGCGACATATGGCCTCCGATTGAAGGATCTTTCTCAATCAGTATCACTTTATGACCGGTATTCGCTATATCGAGACTGGCCTGAATTCCGGCAATACCCCCTCCAATAACGAGAGCAGTCTTTGTGACCGGTACCTTAATATCATTTAGTGAATGATTATACTTTACCTTTTCAACAAGAATCCTAACGAGATCAATTGCTTTTTCAGTAGTAGCTTCACCTTTATCATGTACCCATGAACAATGTTCCCGAAGGTTAGCCATTTCACACATAAAGGGATTCAGTCCGGCTTCTGCGCAGGCTTTTCTGAAAGTAGGCTCATGCATTCTGGGTGAACAGGATGCCACTACAACTCCGGTAAGCCCCTTCTCTTTAATGGCACTTTTTATAAGATTCTGACCAGGGTCGGAACACATATATGTATAATCTACGCTGAATGCTACACCATCATAATTACCGACTGTTTCAGCTACTTTTGCGCAATCGACGGTGGCGCTTATGTTCTCCCCGCAGTGACAGACAAAGACTCCAATTTTTGACATATAATTGCTTGATATACTTATTAATAATCAAACTGTAACTTTTACAAAATGCCTTTGCAACCCAAGCGCTTTCCTGTCGAGATCAAGTGCAAGGCCAATAGCCTGTGTTATATAGAGGACAGGAATATCAATTTTTTCACCCAGGTAAGAGTTTATGGCATCGCGTCGCATATCGAGATTCGAATGACACATGGGGCACGCGACTATAACTGCTTCAGCTCCGCGGTCCTTAGCGTCACCAATAATCTTACCCGAAAGTCTGCCTACTGAGCTGGTTCTCGAAACTGACAGACCGGCACCGCAGCATTCCGTTTTGAATGCCCAGTCAATTGGAGTTGCGCCTGCCTTAAGCATAAGTACATCCATCGACTGAGGATCTTCCTCGCGATCAAATTTTAGTATTTCATGCGGTCTCACAAGAAGACAGCCATAATAACATGCAACCCTATGATCAAAAGGCTTAATCACCCTTCCGTCAAGGTTTGGTGTAATATATTTGTCGAGCATCTGGATGATATTCAAAACATTTACCGAACCGGTATATTCCAGCCCATTTGCATCAGTTACTGCAGCTTTAAGCTCCGGATCCTTCGCAAGCTCATATTTCGTCATGGTTAACCTGCTGTAACATGCTGCACACGGAACCACTATTTCTTTCAATCCCTGTTTTTCAGCAAGAGAAAGAATTCTTGCCGGAAGTGCAAGGGAAAGTTCTTTATTCATGTTATGGGCAGCTGTTGCCCCGCAACAATTCCAGTCTTTTATTTCCTCGAGATTGATATTGAATGCTTTTGCAACAGTGATTACAGACTCAGCGTATTCACGCGAGGATCCTTTGAGGGAACAACCTGGATATAATCCGAGAGTCATATATTTAGTTTTTATTCTTTTTGTTAGATTTTCTAAAGATTGAAGCGATCCCTGAGCGGTCTTTTATCATTTCAGGAATTAAATTCAGTTTACCACGCTTCATCATTTTAGGTGCCAGGGCAAGATCATCCAGAATTTTTAAAGTCCTGGCCTTATAGTCAACAAACAGTCCGATTTCATAAAGCCTTCCGGTATACTTAATTGAGTCGAGAAATGATTTATGAAATGCGACTATTTCCTTTGCTTTGGGATTTGCTTTCTTTTCATTTATTGATTTTTCTCTCAGGAAATCCATCATTTTAGGTATATCAATACTCATCGGGCAGCGGGCAAAACACATCTCGCATGTAAGACAAACCCAGATAGAAAAAGAGCGCAATACTTTATCTTCAAGGTTGGGAATGCCTGTTTGCAACATCCTCATAATTACACTCGGGGGATAATCCATNNGAATGATGTGTATCTGAACTCATAATATTCTTTTTTGTACTGAAGATAAATGACCCGTAAAAATTAATTGCAAAAGTAACTATTATTACAGCTCTAACAACATGAAAAAAGTCATATTCAGGATTTCATTAAAATGCTGAAAAATCCCTGATTCTCTTTTCCGACTGTAACATGCATCTAATCTGTGAAATAAATAACAGTACNNAAAACAAAAAAAAAATCTATTTTTGTGCGGCTTTAACTTGACCTAATAACATATTCTATGAATAATAATTGGTTGATCTTGTTTTTCCTTGTAGGAGCCAGTTTTGTAGGATTAGTTTTGATCTTTTCAGGAATAGTAGCTCCAAAATCAACAAATCCCCAGAAATTTGAACCATATGAATGTGGTATCCCTACCGAGGGTGTTACATGGTTACAATTTAACGTCGGGTATTATCTTTTTGCCATTCTCTTCCTGGTTTTTGATGTTGAGACAGTCCTGGTATTTCCATGGGCTGTGGTAATGAAAGAAACAGGAATGGCCGCTTTTATTGAAATAGTTATTTTCTTCTTCATACTGGGCTTAGGATTACTATATGCCTGGAAAAAACATGCACTGATATGGGAATAAAAGGAATGAAGAGAGAAGAATTCGGGGATAATGAAAGCCTTGATCTTCTTAATGCATCCGGTACCAATATTCTACTTACAACAATTGACGACGTTATTAACTGGGGAAGGAAGAATTCACTCTGGCCTCTGACTTTTGCAACCCGATGCTGCGGTATTGAAATGATGGCTTCAGGAGCTCCAAGGCATGACTTTGCAAGATTCGGAATGGAAGTTTACAGGGCCAGCCCGCGGCAGGCAGATGTGATTGTTGTTGCAGGAACTATTGTACACAAGATGGCACCGGTTTTAAAGCGTCTGTATGACGAGATGTCCGAGCCAAAATACGTAGTTGCTATGGGTGCCTGTGCAATTTCAGGCGGTCCATTTTTCCTCAATTCGTACAGTGTTGTAAAAGGAGTCGAGCATGTAATCCCTGTAGATGTTTATGTACCGGGCTGCCCACCCAGACCCGAAGCATTATTATATGGTATGCTTCAGCTTCAGCGGTTGATTGAAACGCAAACTATTAAATCAAGGAAAGAGAGGAATGCCTCTCATAACTATTAATAAGACCACCGATAATTCGGAAATCCGATTACAAATGGATAAAACACAGCTAGGAGAATTTATTAAATCAATAGCAGCCGACCTGGAGATAAAGGAAGGTAAACAATATCTTGAAGTTACAGTACCTCCTTCCGGGCTATATCAACTGGCCAGACAGCTAAGAGAAAAAGAAGAGGCACAATTTGATTTTCTTTTTTGCCTTACCGGAGTCGATTATGGAGTTGAACTTGGAGTTATTTATCATCTGAGGTCGACAATACATAATCATTCTGTGGTTCTGAAAACCCAGACTTCCGACAGAGAGAATCCGCTGCTCGATTCAGTGTCTGATATTTGGCAGACTGCCGATTTCCACGAGAGAGAGGTATATGATCTGCTAGGCATTAAATTTAAAAATCATCCTGACCTGCGTAGACTATTTCTTGACAAATCCTGGGGTTTCCCGTTAAGGAAGGACTATGTTGATGATATAAATATCGTTACGAAGTAATTTATGGAAGAAGAAGCAATAATCACTACTCCTGACGAATTGCAGGAATACTTTATAAATATGGGACCACAGCATCCTTCAACTCATGGAGTGCTGAGGCTTTTGGTTTCGCTGAAAGGTGAAATGGTAAAGAACATAGAACCTCATGTAGGGTATATTCACAGTGGAATTGAAAAGATGTGCGAGAGTTTAACATATCCACAGATTATACATCTCACCGACAGAATGGATTATATTTCTGCTCATATAAACAATGAGGCAGTCTGTCTGAATGTGGAGAAAGCTCTTGAGGTGGATATTCCCGACAGGATTAAAGTGATCCGTACCATAATGTCCGAGCTCACACGTATCCAGTCACACCAGCTCTGGTGGGCATGTTTCGGGATGGACCTTGGCGGGCTTACCTGCTTCTTTTATGGTCTGCGCGACAGGGAGAAAATCCTTGACATTTTTGAGGAGACTTGCGGAGGTCGTATGATAGTAAGCTATAACTGTCCGGGCGGGTTGATGTACGATATTCATCCCAATTTTCAGAAAAGAGTTAAGGATTTTATAAAGTATTTCAGGAAAATTTTACCTGAGTATGATCAGTTATTGACAGGCAATGTGATCTTTCATGAAAGAAGTAAAGGTATAGGAAAACTTACAAAGGAGGATGCAATCTCATTTGGTGTCACAGGTCCAACTGCCAGGGCATCAGGCTTTTCATGCGACGTAAGAAAACATGAGCCATACAGCGCATATGACAGGGTACAATTCAAAGAGATCCTGTTAAGTGAGGGCGATACATTCAGCAGGTATGTTGTACGTATAGAAGAAATGTGGGAATCAATGAATATTATTGAACAACTGATAGATAATATTCCGGAAGGACCTTTTGCAGTAAAGATGAAGCCAATCATAAAACTGCCTGAAGGTACATATTATCAGAGGGTTGAAACGGCACGCGGTGAGTTAGGAGTATTTGTAATAAGCGATGGTAATAAGAATCCTTACCGCGTAAAATTCAGATCTCCTAATTTTTCAAACCTTTCTGTGCTAAACCATATTGCAAAAGGCTTCAAGATAGCTGACCTTGTTGCAATCGGAGGTTCGCTGGATCTGATTATACCTGATATTGACCGATAAAATTTTGTATTGCCTAAAGTGCCTGGTGTTAAGAGTTAAAAATGAAAAAAACGAAACGCGAAACGAACAACACGTAACGAGCAATTAAAGATATAAAGTTAAAGAACTATGCTAACTGACATTGTCGCTGTAAATAATTCCCCTTCATTATCAGTCCCATGGTGGAAAGTAATCTACGATTTTTCCTCTTTTACAACATGGATAGACACAAGCCTTCGCAATACAATGTCTCCATTCTGGACGACTATTACAGAGATGCTTATTATAGGAGTATTAATTCTGCTGTTTTATGCTCTTATTGGACTTTTTCTGGTATATGCTGAAAGGAAAGTATGTGCTTTTATGCAGAACAGACTTGGACCTAACAGAGTAGGACCTTTCGGAATTTTCCAGACAATTGCCGACCTTTTCAAACTGCTATTTAAAGAGCTGGTTCCAATAAAGAATGCCGATGGTTTTCTCTTTAACCTTGCTCCTTTTATTGTTATAATAGCATCATTTATGGCTATAGCTGCAATTCCCTTTGCCAAAGGGTTACATGCCATCGATCTAAATATAGGAGTATTATATGTTATTGCTGTTTCAGCCATGGGAGTAATCGGAGTGCTGTTAGCCGGCTGGTCAAGCAACAATAAATACTCATTAATCGGTGCAATGCGAAGCGGTGCCCAGATCGTAAGTTATGAATTATCCGTTGGTCTGGCACTGATTACAATTGTTATTATGGCTGGTTCCATGCAATTATCTGTAATTGTTGAAGCTCAAAGAGATGGCTGGTTTATTTTTAAAGGACATATCCCGGCATTTATAGCTTTTATTGTTTTTCTGATTTCCAGTACTGCCGAGACAAATCGCGGACCTTTTGACCTTGCGGAAGCTGAATCAGAACTGACTGCAGGTTATCATACCGAATACTCCGGAATTAAATTCGCCTTCTTTTTCCTGGCTGAGTATATCAACATGTTTATCGTTGCATCAATAGCTGCAACAGTATTTCTCGGGGGGTGGATGCCATTTCATGTTGGTCACTGGGAAGGGTTTAACCATATCATGGATTTCATTCCGCCTTTTATATGGTATATAGGAAAAACATTCTTTGTAATATTCATGATGATGTGGTTCAAATGGACATTCCCGAGGTTGAGAATTGACCAGCTGCTTACACTGGAATGGAAATATTTATTGCCGA
>PLML01000128.1 GCA_003141525.1 Bacteroidales bacterium | reverse complement strand
CGGAAATCGGTGTTGCATCAACAAAAGCATTTACCACACAAGTTTTGGTTCTGTCAATGATGGCATTTGTTATCGGCCATAAAAAAGGGATTATCTCCGATTCAGCATATAAAGAACTTATAACTGAACTGGCAGCAATTCCGGGCAAAATCGAGAATGCTCTTAAGATAAACAACCAGGCTCTTGAACTTGCAAAAGTTTTTCAAAATACACATAATGCTCTTTACCTTGGAAGAGGATATCTCTTCCCTGTTGCACTTGAGGGAGCACTTAAACTGAAGGAGATATCATATATCCATGCAGAAGGCTATCCTGCTGCAGAAATGAAACATGGTCCGATTGCTCTTATCGATGAAAATATGCCTGTTGTTGTAGTTGCAACAAAAGATGACACTTATGAAAAAATTGTGAGTAACATTCAGGAGATTAAAGCGAGAAAAGGAAAAGTAATCGCAATTGTCACAGAAGGTGATGAAATAATCAGTAAGATGGCTGACTACGTTCTTGAAGTTCCTGAAACGTTTCCTATCTTCTCAGGCTTGCTTGCAGTGATCCCGCTGCAATTACTTTCATACCATATTGCTGTGTTAAGAGGGTGTAATGTTGACCAGCCCAGGAACCTGGCTAAGTCGGTAACTGTCGAATAAAAAATATAATTTTGTGGGTTATTGTATTAATAGTAGAGACAGGTCTCAGAACTGTCTCTACTATCTGTATGTTATCTATCTACCTGAATACATAAGATCGTAATACTTACTGTAATCTCCTGATAATACTCTGTCGAGCCATTTTGTATTTGCAAGATACCATTCAACGGTTCTTTCCAGACCATCAGCAAAATCAGGTATAGGTGACCAGCCTAATTCTTCCTGTAATTTGGAAGAGTCAATTGCATATCTCAGATCGTGTCCGGGCCTGTCTTTCACGTAGGTTATAAGCTTTTCAGAGGTACCTTTAACACGCTTAAGTTTCTTATCCATTATTCTGCAAAGAAGAAGTATCAGATCAAGATTTTTCCATTCATTATTACCACCAATATTATACGTTTCCCCAACCTTCCCCTTATGAAAAATAAGATCAATTGCAGTAGCGTGATCTTCAACATATAACCAGTCGCGTATATTTTCACCTTTCCCGTAAACCGGGATAGGCTTGTTATTTTTAATATTGTTTATTGCAAGAGGTATAAGTTTTTCGGGAAACTGATTTGGCCCATAGTTATTAGAACAATTTGAGATCACGGCTGGAACTCCGAATGTATGATTATATGCTCTTACCATATGGTCGGAGCTTGCCTTCGAGGCAGAATAAGGACTTCTGGGATCGTATGCAGTTTTTTCTGTGAAGAACCCTTCTTTGCCAAGTGAACCAAAAACCTCGTCAGTTGAAATATGATAGAAGAGCTTTCCTTCGAATGCATTCTTCCAGTTGTTAAGTGCTGCATTAAGCAGATTTACGGTGCCGACGATATTAGTAAAAACAAATTCATCAGGACCTGTAATTGAACGGTCGACATGCGATTCGGCAGCAAGATGTATAACCCTGTCGAAGTTATGCTTTTCAAAAAGGTCAAGGACAGATTGTTTATCTACGATATCAGTTTTTTCAAATTTATAGTTCTTTTCATTTTCTATATCGGAGAGGTTTTCCAGGTTGCCTGCATACGTAAGCTTATCAGCATTGACAATAAGGTATTCGGGATATTTGCCAACGAATCTCCTGACGACATGTGAACCAATAAACCCAGCACCACCTGTAATGAGAATAGTTCTTTTCATAATTACAATTTATTACTCCTGATGGTCTTTTCCCAATCCCAGGCTGTTTTCATCGCCTCATCAAGAGAACTTAAGGTTCTCCAACCCAGTTCTTTGTTCGCATAGGACGGATCGGCCCATATTTTTTCAATATCTCCAGCTCTTCTTCCTACGATTTTGTACTTCAATTTAATTCCTGAAACACGCTCAAATGATCTTATAGCTTCAAGAACAGAAACACCATTGCCTGTACCAAGGTTAAAGACTTCATAATTTGTCTTGTTATTACCTTCAATAAGCCTTTTTATAGCAATTACATGTGCTTTTGCAAGATCAACTACATGAAGGTAATCTCGGATACACGATCCGTCAGAGGTGTCATAATCATCACCGAAAACCTTGAGTTCCTCCCTTATGCCAATTCCGGTTTGGGTTAAATATGGAACAAGATTTTCCGGAACACCTTCCGGCAGTTCTCCTATCAGAGCCGAAGCGTGCGCCCCGATCGGATTAAAATATCTTAATGAAATTGCTTTTATGTTTTTGTCGGATATGGTTGTATCCCTTATTATTGCTTCCCCGATCTGTTTCGTATTTCCGTATGGGGAGGTGGCGGGTTGCAGTGGAGCATCTTCAGTTACCGGAAGCTTCTCCGGTTGTCCGTAGACTGTGCAGGAGGATGAGAATACTAGGTCGGGAATACCATAGCATTTCATTACTTCCAGCAGATTAATCAATGATACAAGATTATTCCGGTAATAATCAAGGGGTTTATTGACCGACTCACCCACAGCCTTAAATGCTGCAAAGTGGATGAAAGCTGAGATATCTTTATGTTTCTGAATAAAGCTGTCAAGTTTTTTCTGGTCACACAGGTCGAAAACTTCCAGAAGCGGTTTTACTCCGGTTATCTTATGTATTCTGTTAACCACATCTGCTTTAGAGTTGCAAAGGTTGTCAATAATTATTACCTCGAACCCCTCTTCGATAAGTTCAACAGTTGTATGCGAACCAATATAACCGGTTCCCCCTGTTACCAAAATTTTCCTTTTCATTTACAGGCTCCAGTAGGTATGATTTTTAATTTTTCCGCGAAGAACACCTTTTACGTCGACAACGATCCCATTCCTCTCAAGCAGAGGAGTAAAAAATGATTCATCCAGTTTCAGGTATTCTTTATGACTTACGGCGAGGATTACAGCATCGTACTTTCCTGATGGTTGTGCTTTCAGATCAATTTGATATTCTTCCTTAACCTCATGTTTCCCGGCTCCGGGATCGATTACATCAACTGATATACCGAAATCATCAAGTTCTTTGATAATATCCATTACTTTAGAATTACGGATATCTGTTACATCTTCTTTAAAGGTAATCCCCATAATCAGAACACGTGAGTCTTTAATATTCTTACCGGCCGCGATTATTTTTTTTACAGTCTGTTTTCCAATATATCCGCCCATGCTATCATTGACAAACCTTCCTGAATCAATCATCTGGGGATGATATCCCAGGGCTTTTGCCTTGAATGAAAGATAATAAGGATCGACGCCGATACAATGTCCTCCAACCAGACCCGGATAAAATTTCAGGAAGTTCCATTTTGTTCCTGCGGCTTCGAGTACTTCATATGTGTTGACACCCAGTCTGTTAAAAATAATAGACAATTCATTCATAAATGCGATATTAATGTCACGCTGTGTATTTTCAATTATCTTGGCCGACTCTGCCACCTTAATTGAGCTTGCCCTGTGAACACCTGCTTTGATGATAAGTTCGTAAGTTTTGGCGATGTTTTCAGCCGATTCAGCATCGCATCCGCTTGTAACTTTTACAATTTTAGTCAGAGTGTGATTATTGTCGCCCGGATTTATTCTTTCAGGCGAGAACCCAACCTTAAAATCAACGCCGCATTTTAATTCAGAATACCTCTCCAGAACAGGAATACAATCATCTTCGGTACATCCGGGGTAAACGGTTGATTCATATACTACATAATCTCCTTTCTTTAAGATTCTGCCGACCGTTTCAGATGCTTTAAGAACAGGTGTAAGGTCGGGCAGGTTAGTCTTTGTNNAGAACAATATCAGTATTTTTAAATGCCTGAGAAGTAAGCTCATTGCTGGGATCTATGCCTTTTTTCATCAGGGCGACCCTTTCGGGTTTAATATCAAAGCCGACAACACTTATTTGCTTTGCAAATTCAAGAGCGATTGGAAGGCCGACATAACCAAGGCCGATGACTGAAAGTTTAGTTTCCTTATTAATCAGTTTATTGTACATAGATCATATTGTTTTTAAAATTGGATGATAGTCTCCCTGAAGTCCGACAGGTTTTGAATTCCTGATTGTGTAAGCAGTCTCGACCGACTGTCGTGCCTCTTTAAGTCCGAATCCTCTTCCGGCAAGTATTTCTCTGTAGGTCATGGTATGGAGGTCAGCAAATCCTTCACTGAATTCTATTTCCTCACCGTTAACTGTTATGGACCTGTATGTTCTTTTGCCATTTTCTCTTGATGAAACCGGAATATCATTATAATCGAGACTCAGAAACCATCTGACTCTTGCATTTTCAAGTTCCAGGTAACCTGCCGCTTTATGAGGTTCTGAGATATGAACAATATTCTTCCGTGTTTCACCAAAGATCCAGCTTAGCATGTCGAAAAAGTGAATACCAATATTGGTTGCCACTCCTCCTGATTTCTGAATATCTCCTTTCCAGGATATTGAATACCAGTTCCCCCGGCTGGTTATATATGTCATATCAATATCATATATCTTACCTTTGGGTCCTGTCCTGATCTTCTCCCTCAGTTCCAGTATTTTCGGATGCAGACGAAGTTGAAGAACTGTATAGATTTTACGACCGGTCTCATTTTCAATCTCTTGTAGTGCGTCGATATTCCAGGGGTTCAGGACAATCGGTTTTTCACAGATCGCTTCCGCCTGGTGGCGGAGAGCAAATCTTATATGAGAATCGTGAAGATAATTTGGAGAGCAAATACTTACATAATCAATTTTAGTCCCTGTCCGCTTAAGTTTATCAAAATGCCTGTCAAACCTTTCAAACTCAACAAAAAAATCACTTTCAGGAAAATAGCTGTCAATTCGTCCGACACTGTCAAACCTGTCAAGACTGGCAAGAAGGTTATTGCCTGTTTCCTTTATGGCGTGAAGATGTCTGACGGCTATATAACCTGCAACACCAATTATCCCGAAATTTTTTGGAGATTCTGTCATGCTTATATGCTTAAAAGGTGCATAAAAATACTAAATTATTTTATAAACTTTGCCATCCTCAATCCTGTATCTCTCTCCACTTTCAGGACAGGAGGCAAATCCGGCAGAGTCAAAACTAAGCTTATGACCGTATTCACTCATCCAGCCTGTCTGTCTGGCAGGATTTCCAACAACAAGAGCATAAGGCTTTACATCTTTTGTGACAACTGCTCCTGCCCCGATAAATGAATAGGTCCCGATTTTATTTCCGCATACAATCGTGGAATTTGCTCCTATTGAGGCCCCCTTTTCAACGATAGTGGTATAGTATCTGTCTTTACGGATTATTGCGCTTCGGGGATTTATAACATTTGTAAATACCATTGAAGGACCCAGGAATACGTCATCTTCGCAAGTAACACCGGTATAGAGTGAAACGTTATTTTGAACCTTGACATTCTTTCCCAGTTTTACACCGGGTGAGATGACTACATTCTGNNGTTCCTTTTCCAATTTTGCAGCCATCATCTATGACAGCTGTTTCGTGGGCAAAATATTCCTTCTCCATTAAAGTGATTTATCGAAGAATTCTAAAACATTAAGTGTAATATACTCAATCTGTTCCATCTCCAAATCGGGATGCATGGGTAAAGACAGAACCTCTTTACAAAGCGAAGTCGTAACAGGGAAATCATCCTCTTTATAACCAAGGTAATCATAAGCTTTCTGCAAATGAAGAGGACCCGGGTAATAAACCATTGAGGGGATTTTTTTTGACTCCAGAAATTTCTTCAGCTCATCTCTTCTCCCGTTTTTTACCCTGATTGTATATTGATGAAAGATATGAGAAGAATAACTAACTCTTTCCGGAACAGATATTGAAAGGCAACCTGCAAACGCTTTGTCATACCGATCAGCAACCTCTCTTCTTGCCGAATTGAATTCTGAAAGATGCTTAAGTTTTGCTCTGAGTATTGCTGCCTGAATTGTATCCAATCTTGAATTAACGCCAATATCATCATAATGATACCTTACTTTCATTCCATGATTCGCGATGCTCCTGAGTTTCCTGGCAAAAGTTTCATCGTTAGTATATAGAGCACCCCCATCGCCGTAACAACCCAGGTTTTTGGACGGGAAGAATGAAGTTGTCCCTATATGCCCTATAGTTCCTGCTTTTTTTGTGGTTCCGTTTTTAAAGTGATAATCAGCACCGGTAGCCTGTGCAGCATCTTCGATTACAAAAAGATCATGTTTCTTAGCGAGCTCAATAATGTTCTCCATATCAGCACATTGTCCAAATAAATGAACAGGGACAATTGCCTTTGTTTTTGGGGTGATAGCCTTTTGGATTGCTTCCACAGAAATATTAAATGTTCCGGGATCAGGATCAACAATAACAGGTTTAAGTCCAAGTAAGGCAATAACCTCGATCGTAGCAATAAAAGTGAAATCTGTTGTAATTACTTCATCACCCGGTTTAAGGCCAAGAACCATCATGGCAAGATGCAATGCATCAGTCCCGTTTGCACAGGAAACCACATGCTTAACACCCATATATTTCTGAAGCTCTTCTTCAAATAGCTTAACATCAGGACCTTTAATAAACGCTGTTGACATCAGGACCGAATTAATTGCATTATCTATTTCCAACCCGATCTTATCATACTGGGCCCTCAGGTCAACCATTTGTATCTCTCTCATTTCATGCGAAAAATTTGAAATACGAAGATAATATTTTTTTGTTGAATTTCACGCCATTTCTCAAGGCCCCCCAGCCCACCTACCTTGCTTCGCCGAAGCGGCTATGCGAAGGCGAAGAAGGGGGGTTAATTTTTTCTATTCTAGTGAAATTGAGGTAAATCTCAAAGTATTATCGCCCCCTTGGAAGAGATGTCCCGCTTCGGTGGGACAGAGTTGTTTTACAACTGATTCTGAGTAAATATTGGAATTGACTTTTTTTTATTAAATTTGTATTGATTAAAATAGGAATTGCCAGTGGATGTAACAGCTTTTATAAGAGAATTATTATTCGGACATGATTGTGTTGTTGTCCCCGGGTTTGGTGGCTTTATAGGCAATTATACCCCTGCCAGAATTGACAAAAGTACTGGCACCTTTTATCCACCTGTGAAGCAGATATCTTTTAACAGGAACCTGAATCATAATGATGGCCTTTTGGTAGGGAGGATCTCCTTCACTTCAAAAATCAATTATGCTGATGCCAGAGATTTAGTTGAAGAATTTGTTACCGACGTTAGAAAGAAGCTTGAAAAAGGAGAAAAAGTTATTTTTGATAATATCGGAAATTTTGTAAATAACCACGAAGGTAATGTTCAGTTTGAGCCAGACAGGAATGTAAATTATCATCTTGATTCTTACGGGCTTGAGTCTTTCCAGTGTTTGCCTCTCGAAGGATATGATGTAAGGAAGCGTATAATCAGGCATACAGAAAAAGATCCTGTAAAGCAGGCTTCAATCAGAAAGATACTCTGGAGGGCAGCTGTGATCATTCCTCTTCTTGCACTGGTTGTGGCAGTTCCATTGAAAACAAATTTTTTCAGAGGAAAGATAGAAGCAACATCCATGAATCCACTGGTAACAGCTGAATTTGAAAACAATAAAAAGGCTGTGGATGAAGGCAATTACGCTGAAGTTCCAAAGAAAGAAGAAAAAGCCAAAACAATCTCCGGTGAGACTGCTGCTGCTGAAGTTGTTGCCCCTGTTGCATTGGTGAAAAATGAATATTTTGTGATAACTGGCAGTTTCAAATCACAGGAGAACGCTGTTTCACAGGTAAATATGTTGAAAGAAGAGGGCTTCTCTCCCGAGATTGTTTCAGCTGATAATGGTTTTTACAGAGTTTGCGCAATGATATGCAATGATCTGAATACAGCAGATATCAAAAAAGACAGCATAGCTAGAAAATTTCCTGGAACCTGGGTTTCAAGAAAAAAATAGTTATTTTATCATACTCCCGTTACTCACTTTATCAGCCGGGGCAACCATAACTAATTTCCCGTTTTTATCTTCAGCCATCAGGATCATACCTTTCGACTCAATACCTTTAATCTTCCGCGGTTCCAGATTGGCAACTATAGATATCTGTTTACCTATAATGGCTTCCGGTTCATAATACTCTGCGATACCTGATACTATAATTCGGATATCAATACCTGTATCAATTTTGAGTTTAAGCAGTTTAGTGGTCCTGGGAACCTTCTCAGCTTCAAGGATAGTTGCAGTTCTGATATCAATTTTGGTAAAATCATCAAAAGTCACAGGCTCTTTTCCAGGAGTGATGTCTGCGTCTGTTACCTCATTGGCTTTTTTTGTCGCAAGAAGCTTATCCACCTGCAGTGTAATCTCTTCATCTTCAATCTTTTCAAAGAGCAATTCTGGTTTATTAATTATATGTCCGGGAGGAAGCAGGTCTGATTTACCGGCATTTTCCCATTTCAACTCGTTCAGATTAATCAGAGTGCGTAATTTTCCCATTGAGAAAGGGAGAAAAGGTTCACAAATAATCGTCAGATTTGCAGTTATCTGCAGGGCAATATTCATAATAGTTTTAACGCGGTCAGGATCGGTTTTGATAACCTTCCAGGGCTCAGTATCAGCCAGATACTTATTGCCAAGTCGTGCCAGATTCATTGCTTCTTTCAGAGCTTCGCGGAACCTGTATGTTTCAAGACAGGTTTCCACATTTTCCTTAAGCCGTGTAATCTCATTCAATACAGAATCATCGTTTGAATCAGTTTTGCCTCTCTCAGGGATCTTCCCTTCATAATAATTATTGGTAAGTACAAGTGTACGGTTGACGAAGTTTCCAAGAATGGCAACAAGTTCGTTATTGTTTCGTGCCTGAAAATCTTTCCAGGTGAAATCATTATCTTTTGTCTCCGGGGCATTGGCACACAGAGAATATCTAAGGACATCCTGTTTCCCCGGAAAATCCTCAAGGTATTCATGAAGCCAGACTGCCCAGTTTCTTGAAGTCGATATCTTATCGTTTTCGAGATTCAGAAACTCATTGGCCGGTACATTTTCAGGGAGGATGTAACTGCCCTCGGCATTAAGCATAGCCGGGAAGATAATGCAATGAAAGACAATATTATCTTTTCCGATGAAATGAACCATCTTTGTCTCCTTATCCTTCCAGTATTTTTCCCATTCGGAGGTAAGTTCTTTAGTCGCAGATATATAACCAATAGGGGCATCGAACCAAACATATAGAACTTTCCCTTTTGCACCCTCAACAGGCACAGGAACACCCCAGTCGAGATCACGACTGACTGCCCTGGGCTGCAGACCCTGATCTAACCAGGATTTGCACTGTCCGTACACATTTACTTTCCACTCTTTATGATCTTCGAGGATCCATTTTTTAAGCCATGGTTCATATTTGTCAAGAGGGAGATACCAATGAAGTGTCTCTCGCAATACCGGTTTACTTCCACTGATTGTAGAGTGAGGATTTATGAGTTCATTGGGGCTGAGTGATGTACCACACTTTTCGCACTGGTCACCGTAGGCATTCTCATTTCCGCAATGCGGACATGTGCCCATTATATACCTGTCGGCCAGAAAACATCCTGCTTCCTCATCATAATACTGTTCAGAAGTTTTTTCAGTGAATTCCCCCTTATCATACAGCGTTTTGAAGAACCCCGATGCTGTTTCGTAATGCACTTTATTTGAGGTGCGCGAGTAGATATCGAAAGCAATGCCAAAATCCTCAAATGCCTTTTTATTCATTATGTGATATCTGTCGACAATCTCCTGTGGTGTTACTCCTTCTTTACGCGCCTTGAGAGTAATCGGAACTCCATGTTCATCAGATCCGCAAATTGATATTACATCCACACCCTTCAATCTCAGATATCTGGTATAAATATCTGATGGAATATATACTCCAGCAAGATGACCGATATGTATTGGACCATTTGCATAGGGTAGTGCGGATGTGATAAGATATCTTTTGAAATTCTTCATGATATTGATAATTGAGGTAAGGAGTTATACGGCTTCACTTCGATTTGTCTGATAATCAGAAGGCTGAAATCAAAAGATCGAGGTCTTTAGATATGATCCCAAATTTTTGGCCTAAGGTTTCATTTGTGAGCATACCATTATATAAATATGCGCTGTTTCGGACACCCTGATCATTTTTAAGCAACTGTGTAATACCCCCTGCATCTGCCATACTTTGAAGTAACGGAGTAAAAATATTGCTCAGTGCTATAGAGGCTGTACGTGCAACACGCGAAGGGAGATTCCATGCAGAAAAATGAATAACGCCATGTTTCTCATAAACAGGGTCCTTCAGGGCACGACATTCAGTTGTTTCGATACAACCGCCACGGTCAATACTAAGGTCGATAATCACTGCACCTTTTTTCATATTTTGTACCATATCTTCCGTTATGTAGTACCAGGGCCTGAGATCTTCTAGTTCGATAGCGCCGATCAGAACATCGGCTGATTTAAGAGCCTTTTTTAGAACCTGGGGATGAAATACTGAAGTCTGCAGACGTTGTCCCAGCAGATTCTGAAATCTTCTCAGTCGAGGAAGGGAATTATCGAAGATTTTTACAGTAGATCCTAGACCTATAGCTGCTCTTGCCGCAAATTCACCCGCGGTATTTGCACCTAAAATGACAACTTCTGTTGGAGTGACTCCCGTAATTCCGCCAAGCATCACTCCCTTGCCTCCATGCATATTGCTTAGATGTTCCGATGCAATCAGAAGAGAAGTTATTCCTGCAATTTCGCTCATCGATTCCACAACAGGCAATTCGCCGTTAGCGTCACGAATCTTTTCAAAAGCGATGGCAGTTACTTTTTTTCGTATAAGCTTCCCAAGAGTTTCTTCACTAAGTTTCAGAACATTCAGGTATGATAAGATTACCTGATTACCTTTAAGGAATTCAGTTTCATTCTCAGAAAAAGGAGCAACCTTAATTACTGCATCGGCGCTGAAAACCCTTGCAGGAGAGTCACTTATTATAGCTCCGTTCTCGCTGTAATCCTTATCAGTATAATTTGCTCCAAGTCCTGCACCTTTCTGAACGATTACTTCATTGTCACTTTCAACTAGCAGACAAACCGCCTCTGGAGTCAATGCGACTCTTTTCTCGTCATCTTTTTTGTCGCAGGGAATACCTATCGAAATTCTGCGGTTCTTGACGGCAGTTTCAAGGTGTTCCTCCTTTGGCATGAAAACAGTGTTTTCAAAACTGACTTTTCCGCTCTTAGCTTTGCCATTCATCATTGTGAGGGAGTTATTTCCTCAAAGGTAAATAATTTGAAAGAGAGAGCAAAATCAGATAGTTTTAAGATATTGAGAGTATCCTCTGTTCATAGTTATCAACTGAAATTCTTACAATTACTGTCTCAGGGGGAAGTAAATCTTCAATAAGGTCAGGCCATTCCATAAAGCAATATGAATCTCCGTTAAGGTACTCCTCAATGCCAAAGTCGTACACCTCTTCCTGTTTCTTTATCCGATAGAAATCGATATGAAATAATGATTCTCCTTCAGATGTCTTGTATTCATTTACGAGGGTGAAAGTAGGGCTGCTCACAATATCTATAGCACCCAGAGATTCACAAATGGCTTTGATAATTGTTGTCTTCCCTGAACCCATAGATCCGTAAAAAGCAAATATTTTCTTGTCACCCGAATATTTTAGAAGTTGTTTGGCAGCAACAGATAAATGTCGTTTATCTTTTATTAAAATTTCCATTTGGGTTAAAAAACTGATGTTTAAACAGGTTCAAGATATGCAACAGGTATCATTATCTCCTGCATCGATATACCTCCATGCTGGAAGGTATCCTTGTAATAACTAGCATAATGGTTATAATTATTCTGATAAACAAGAAAGTCCTGGTTCATTGCAAAAATATATCTTGAGCTTAAATTGGTTTTTGGCAGCATTGCTTTTTCGGGACTGGTCAGCTCAAAAACTTTTTTAGGATCGTAATCGAGGTTTCTCCCCATTTTATACCTGAGATTGGGGGATGTTTTCCTGTCTCCTATTATTTTTATCGGATTCTGTACTCTTATTGTACCATGGTCAGTGCTGAAGATTACCTTAACAGGATGTGAGGCGAGTGTTTTTAGTAATTCAAACAAAGATGAATGGATGAACCATGAACGGGTAAGACTCCTGTATGCAGGCTCATCGTTAGCGAGGTCGCGGATCATACTTATCTCGGTTCTTGCATGCGATAACATATCAACAAAATTGAAAACAAGTATATTGATGTCATTTTCAAGCATCGACCTGACTTTTTCATTTACTTTTTTTCCTTCAAGGTTGCTGCTTATTTTAGTGTAGGACCATTTGTATTTAAGCCCTTTACGCCTCAACTGGTCTCTGAATAGCTCTTCTTCAGAATTATTTTTACCTGCCTCCTCATCGTCGTTTATCCATAGATCAGGCATAAGCTCTACAATTGCAGACGGCATTAATCCTGAAAAAATTGAATTCCTGCTGAATTGTGTTGAAGTCGGCAAAATACTGTAATACAAATCCTCTTCGATGATCCTGTAAAATCCCGATAGCTCAGCCGAAATAGTTTTCCACTGGTCATACCTCATGTTATCGATAAGTATAAAAAACAGTGGTCTGTTTTGATCTATGCGGGGGAAAATTTTCTGCGAAAAAAGTGCAGGAGAAAGCAACGGTTTATTCGTACTTTCAGGCCTTAGCCAATCAAGATAATTAGAAGTGATGAATTTCGAAAACGAATTATTTGCCTCGTTCTGCTGGAGTTTAAGGATATCAGTCATACCCGGGTCAGTAGATTTTTCAAGTTCCGATTCCCAGAAGACTATTTTCTTGTACAACTCGGTCCAGTCGGTAAAAGTTGAGGCCGAAGAGATCATACTGCTGATCCGGTTAAATTCCTGTCTGTAATCAGTGGTAGTTTTTTCTGTTATCAGGCGTCGCTGATCGAGAATCTTTTTTATTGCGAGAAGAACCTGCTTTGGCTTCACCGGTTTAATCAGATAATCAGCAATTTCTGATCCTATGGCAGCTTCCATTATATCTTCTTCCTCACTTTTGGTGATCATCACAACCGGAATATCGGTTCTGACTTCCTTTATCAGCTTTAATGTCTCAATCCCGCTTAAACCGGGCATATTTTCATCAAGAAAAATCAGATCATAACGGTTCTGCCTCACGAGGTCAATTGAATCGTTACCGTTCGAGCAGGTATCAATCTCATAACCTTTCTCTTCAAGGAAAAAAATATGAGGTTTCAGTGCCTCTACCTCGTCATCAGTCCACAGTATTTTTATTTTCCTCATTTTAAATATTTATCCTTAAAGAAAAGCTGATAACGTCCGGGATCCTTATCGTTTTTCAGGACTTTAAGATTGTTGTCGTTTATTAAAAATGTCATCATTTTTGCACCGGTGGGATTTCTTACAGACTTTTCAGTTTTGAAAGCATTGTAATAATCGAATGCCTGGGCAAAATCATGAAAGCCGGATACAATAATCTGTATAAATTTGTTATCAACGAGTGTTCCCACAGTCTTATAATTCTTATTTGTAAAATTATCGATGTTATAGCTGATTACGTCAAATGATGCCTGATTCAAATTAAATGAAGGGTCAGTAATTATAAGCACAAAAACATGATTGGCAGTTGTATCGGCAGTATAAATTTCAGCAGCAACTTTTTTATCTTCTTCAACTTTAAGTTCAGGCATCTTCTGGTTGAGATATCCAATTACTTCAGCAGCTTTCTTACTCTCAGCTGTTTCCGGCCATAGTTTAATAAGATTATTAAGTTCTTGCTTGAAAGTTCTTTCATCAGTAGTTTTGCCAACCGAATAAGCACGGATAAGCAAAAATTTAGGAGCAAGCTGATTCTGAGGATATTTTATCAACGCATCATTGCTGATAGAAATTGCATCGTCGAATTTTTCACCGGTATATGCATTATAAGCATCTTCATATGTTTTTTCAGCTTGTTTCAGTTCGGTCATTTTTTTCTCATAATAGGCAGGATCTGACAGTATTCTGGCAAACTCATTATCGGGATACTTTTGAAGCAATCGTTGTCTGTAGGTTTCGGATTTTGCATTATTCCCCTCTTTATTGATATTATACATATTATACAATGTTTCAGGAATAAGCTCACTGGAAGGGAAGCGGTTAATAAGCGACTCGAATGTCTCATTTGCTTTGACGGGATCCGGAATGCGTTCTGCATATACTTTGCCTGCATTTAGCATGGCAACAGCTATTTTATCGTTAGAAATAGTAATCAGGGAATCCTTTAACGGTAGATTTTTTAAATAAAATTGAGGTTTTTTATAATCGGTTTCTGCTGCCAGGGTGTCAGATACACGCTGGGCAGGCTCATTGGGATTATTGGAAGCCTGAACATTATTTACTCTTGTTTTATTAGACCTTCTCCAATTGTCTTCAAGTTTTCTGTCACCCCAGCGTTTATGGAATTCAGTCCGGCCAAAAGTCAATGCAGTCTGATTATAAAAATACCATTTGCCCTCCTGATCAATATTCCCCTGATAGCGTCTTTCATTCTCATAATACTGTCCAAGATTGTACCTGTCGGAATTGGCTGACGTTTTGCCTTCACTCAGGTCTTTGACTTTCTTTGCTATTATTGATGCAATAAGAGCATTCCTTTCAGGTTCTGTCATTCTTGCAACCTTTTGAAGGCTGTCTTCACGCTGTATTATTTTCAATTGAGAGACAAGGGCATTCAGGTTTTGTGATTTGATTTTTATTGCCAGATAATCGGGATATTTCTGATCCAGAAAAAAGATGGCACTATCATAGTAGGTCCCTGCTTTCATATAATCTGGTTTTTTAAAATAATAACTGCCAAGAGCAAGGTAAGATCTGCCTTTCTGATTCTGATTCTGCGATTTTGCTATTGCAGATTTCCTGAAATATCCAAGGGCTTCCGACTCCTTTCCCTCTTTCATCGATATATTACCAAGTGCATAATAAATCTGGTCCTGATATTCTTTGTTCTTCGAATCGTTAAGCATCTTTTCAAGCTCCCTTCTAATTTCCTTTGGATTTCCGGAATTGACATCAAAAACGCCTGCAATGTTTATTCTGGCATTAAATTCAACTTCATAAGGCGGGTTCATATTAATAACATTGCGATAAAGAGACATAGCTCCTGGACCATCGCCTGTCTTTTCATATAACTGAGCCAGAAGATATGTCAGCCTGTATCTGGCCCTTTTCCCGGAAACAATAACAATTGCTTTTCTCAGAGGATCTATTGCTTCCGAATATCTTTTTTGTTTGATGAACAGATCAGCAATAGTTGTATAGTACATTGATTTTAATGACTTTGAAGATTCCGTTATAATATCAAGGCCACTGATTAACCTGTATGACTCGCTGTAGTTGCCGGTCTCATTATATATTCTTGCAAGCCAGATGATAGCCTCGGTCTTTATTAACGAATCGTTGGCATCGGTTATACAGTAATTGAATATTGAAGTGGCTGATTTATACTCATGTTTATAAAACCTGGCTTTACCTATAAGCAGATAGCTGTCGTCTACCCATTCGTTATATTCTTTCCTTTCGACGAATTTTTTGTCCTTTTCGGAGAGTTCATGCGAATCTTTAAATTTTGGTTTTGCAGTTATTGATTTAAGGGAAATAAGTTTTGAGGCTTTCTGTATTGCCCTTTCCATATCAGAAGAACAAAGAGAGGCTGTTGAAGGATCACTGTACTCAAATACTCTTAGTAATTCAGCATAATCATCCTGGTAACCCCTTGATATTTTAACCAGTCCCGCCTTAAAGCTCTCATTACCATTAAAATAGATGTTATACCTGGCTGTCATGCTTTGATAAAACCTGCTTGAGCCCGTGTTTTTTTCAACCGAACAGTTTGTCAGTACCATGGATAATCCCAATAGCGCCAGATATTTATATGATGTTTTGTTTGAAGCCAATAATTGACTTTTAATACTATAACTAACTAATTTTGTGTATAGTATTTCAAAGGTAAATAAAATTGAGCTGATGTGGTTTCTCAGGTTGAAATTACTCTCTTTATTTCGGGCACTTCCTTTATTATAGCCTGTTCAACTCCTGCCTTTAAAGTCTGAATACTATAAGGACAGCCATGACATGCACCTGTAAGCTTAACTTTTACAGTCATGTCATCAGTAACATCAACGAATTCTATATCTCCTCCGTCAGACTGAAGATAAGGTCTTACTCTTTCAAGCGCTTTCAGAACGCGATCTTTAATACTGGTAGTGTTTGTCATATCATTCGTAAATTTATTTAGTAATCTTAAGTTTAACGGTTGGTCCCTGTCCTTTGTTTCTTTGCCCGACTCTTTTAATAAGTTCCACTGCAAGGGCCATAAAGGCATTTCCTGTTATTGAATTATCAAGTGCTACCGGATGGCCACTATCGCTGCCTTCACATATGCTCTGAACCAGAGGAATTTGCCCGAGCAGAGGAACATCCATTTTTTCAGCAAGTTTTTTGCAGCCTTCTTTCCCAAAAATATAGTATCTGTTCTCAGGAAGCTCTGCTGGTGTAAACCATGACATATTTTCTACCAAGCCGAGAACCGGGACATCGATTTTACTGCTCCTGAACATTGAAATCCCTTTTACTGCATCTGCAAGAGCAACGTCCTGAGGTGTGCTGATAACAATAGCTCCGGTAACAGGTACCTCCTGAACAAGTGTCAAATGAATATCGCTTGTGCCAGGAGGCAAATCAACAAGCAGATAGTCGAGTTGTCCCCATTCACCCTGGGTTATAAGTTGTTTCAGAAAATTGGAAGCCATAGGTCCTCTCCAGATAACTGCATCTGCTGGATCAACAAAAAAACCGGTTGAAAGAACTTTAACTCCAAATTTGGTTAATGGGATTATATGATCAGCATGTTCGCCTCTTCTTACTTCTGGTCTGAATTTCTCTTCGTTGAACATTTTTGGAACCGATGGTCCGAATACGTCTGCATCAAGGAGTCCGACCTTATATCCTATTCGCGCAAGAGAGATGGACAGGTTTACGGCAATTGTTGTCTTTCCTACGCCGCCTTTTCCCGATGCAACAGCAATTATATTTGATACCCCGGGTAAAACCTCCTGAGGTTTTTCCTGTTGTTTCCCTACAAAGACCTTAGGTTGAACTTTTATTTCGTTAATTACAGCATCGGGCCCAAAAACATCTTTTATTGTCCGGACTATTGTGCTCCTGATCGAGGAGATAAAAGGGTCGTTTGACTTATCCGGAGTAAGTGTGATAGATATCCCATTATCATCAGATTCAACTTCAGTGATCATCCCCAGGGTAACTATATCTTTCTTTTTCTCCGGGTGTATTATCCCTGAAAGGGCTTTTAATATTTGATTTTTTGAAAACATCCGGTCAATCGTTATTTTTATTTAAATTAAATATAAACAAGATGCAAGTTTATAGGTTTTTTGGCAAAATACAAAATTTAAAAAACCATTTAAAGATCTTTTTTGTGATTTAGACCCCCTCTGCCGCTTGGCGGCATCTCCCCCAAAGGGGGAGAAAATACTCTGAAATTAGATTAATTTCACTAATACAATAAGATTTTTTCCCCCTACTGGGGGGAAATACAAAGGGGGTCTAAATCCAGGTACACTAAACTTATTAAAGTTCTATTCCAGGATCCCAGAACTTTTCTTCGAAGTTGATAATCCGATCATTTTCTATGATAATGCCCTCATTTTCGAGAAGTTGTTCCATCGTGGTTGAATTACCGAAATGATGTTTGCCGGTAAGAAGGCCGTTATGGTTTACAACCCTGTGAGCGGGGATAAATTCCCGGTTGCCGTGGCTTACATTAAGTGCCCAGCCAACCATTCGGGCCGATCTTGCGGAGCCCAGAAACCTGGCAATAGCTCCATACGAGGTTATCCTTCCGTAGGGTATACACATTGTCACCTCATATACCCTTGAGAAAAAGTCATTATCCGCTTTAGGCTTTTGAGAAGGCATTTTCTATAATTTTTTCTTTATCAAGTCTGAAAGAAAGGTAATTTATTTTCAAACCTCCATCCAGAAAATTTTTTTCATAATAGGTTCTTATTGAAAGAATACTATCAGTCTTTTCAGAATAAAGGTCATTTGTTGACAGGATAATTTCGAGGTTATTAAAATTTAAAACTTTAGATGTGAAATCATGAAGTTCTTTATTATCGGTTTTCAGATGAATTATTCCCTTATCTTTTAGAAAAAGGCGATAGGAATTAAGAAACCATGGAGATGTAAGTCTCTTGTTCGAGTTTCTTCCTCCGGGATGAGGATCAGGGAAGGTAATCCAGATTTCATCCACTTCATCTTCAGAAAAGAACGAATTAATGAACTCTATTCTTGTCCGGAGAAACGCAACATTATGCAAGTTCTGTTCATTAGCTGTTTTGGCTCCGCGCCACATACGGGCTCCCTTTATATCAATTCCAATAAAATTTTTATCAGGGAAATTATTTGCCAGACCAACGGTATATTCTCCTTTGCCGCATCCAAGTTCGAGAACTAAAGGATTTCTGTTTTTGAAGAGTTTCTGATTCCACCTCCCTTTTATGGGGTGATCCTGGCCTGAAACATCTCCTATTTCGGGCTGAATAACATTATCGTATGATCCAAACTCAGTCCATCTTGCCAGTTTATTCTTTCCCACCTCCTGAGATTTATTTTCTGATTTTTTCTATTCTCAATCCGATATCATAAACGCCCTTAAGATTTTCGATTCTCATACCATGCTGAATACTGAACTCGTATGTGCCTTTCAAGGGGAAATAGACATTTGATTTATATGGCAGATTCAGTTCGTGTATATCACCGAATCCCTTGCCATACCATTTTCCTTTTTCATCAGCAAGGTTGTACTGAAGAGTATCACTGATTTTTCTCCCATCCGGAGACATTGTGGTCACAAAAAAATAAATATTACGAAATGGAAATGAAGAACCGTTTCTGATAGTAAAAAATACATTATTGCTGTTAATTGTATCTGTTATTTGTACTTTAAATGTGGGGATATCCATCAGTTTCCAGGTCTCTTCTGCCATTGCCTGGGAATTTGTATAAACAACTTTACTGTTGCAGGAGGAAAGTAATAATGAGAACGTCAATATTAAAATGGATGAAAATCTATCTATTCCTTTTATCATTGAATCTTCTGTTTTTTCTTTTGTGCGGACTCTTGCTCTGCTGATTTTTATTTTCAAGTGGGTCGAATCTTGTAAGGCTGTTATTTTTCAACAAATCCTGAGAAACAGGAGTTACTTCCCAAGATTCATCGACAAGCTTAAGCTTCTCGACTTTCTTTCCTTGTCTGTTAATAGCCTGAATCTCCCTGACTCTCTGCACCGGCAGCGCAAAAAGGTTCGCGTTTGAATGCGGATCTGTTGAATACCAGTATAACCCTTTATGAACCTCTAGCTTCTGGAAATAAGCGGTACAGTCAAGAGCTTCAAGAGGGACATCTCTCGGTGGAAATGACCTTTGTGCGTCGACATAACAATCTAGTTCAAAATTGAGGCAGCATTTCAATTTACTGCACTGCCCGGCGAGTTTTTGTGGATTCAATGATAACTCCTGATATTTAGCATGAGTTGTTGTAACTGAAATAAAATTAGTGATATGTGTTGCACAGCAAAGTTCTCTGCCACATGAGCCGATTCCTCCAATTCTTCCGGCTTCCTGGCGAGCACCTATCTGACGCATCTCTATTCTTACCCTGAATTCATCGGCAAGGACTTTAATAAGCTGACGAAAATCCACTCTCTCATCGGCGATGTAATAAAATATGGCCTTTGTCTTATCGCCCTGATATTCAACATCCCCGATCTTCATATTTAGTTTGAGCTCTTCAGAAATCTTTCTTGAACGCAACATAGTGTGTATCTCCAGTTTCTTTGCCTCTTCCCATTTCTGAATGTCAACGGCTTTTGCCTTACGGTAAACCTTTTTCAGATCATCCGGGGAAGGATGGACCTTGAGTCTCTTTAGTTGTTCCTCTACCAGATATCCAACCATCGAAACTCTTCCTATATCATGTCCCGGAGATGCCTCCACTGCTACCACATCACCAATCTCAAGTCTTAACCCGTTTATATTCCTGAAAAACCCTTTTCTGGTATTTTTGAAACGGATTTCTACAATGTCATTCAAATCCGGAGTTTCAGGCAAATCTTTCAGCCAGTTGAAAGAATCCAGTTTATTATATCCGGGCTTATATGTTATATCAGGCATCCGGATTTCTTCCCCGGTCTGCCCTTGAATGTCTTCATTATCTGCCATAAAACTATTTGGATTCAGAAATTATTTCGCAAAAGTAGTGAATAAATGAATCAATTTCAATAATTGGTGTCAAGATCAGCGGATGAGCCTTGTAACTTTCAGTGCCAGGTCAAGGAAGATTATTTTTGGGTTGCCGTTTGACTCAATATGGGAATATACTAGATTGAACTCATCCGTAAGCGTATAAATATTATTCTGATTTATGAAGGGGTGAAAATTTCCTGAGAAAGTTGCCTCTTCACCTGTCAGGAAAACGAGACAGTTTTTTAACTGATCGAGAGATAGCATCAAGTTCTCCCGGAGAATTCTCATAGAAAAGGAAATAAAGTTTTTCTGAGCTTCCCTGCCAGTCGTTGAAATCTCTTCAGACCAATTTATTATTGAAATGATATCGCGTTTCCAGGCAAATCTCATCAGGCTTTTAAAACGTTCAAGATTTGCCAGGGAAGAATCTTCATTTTCACAAAGCTCAATTGCCCTTGAAATATTTCCGTTTGATACATGAGATATATCAGAAGCTTTTTCTCCTGGTATGTTAAATCTGTTTGTGAGATATTTTTCAATATCGCGATTGCTGAAGGAAGTGACTTTAACAAGCTGGCACCTTGAAATGATTGTAGGTATTACCTTATCGGGATCTTCTGAAACCAGGAGGAAAAGAGTTTTTTCAGGCGGCTCCTCGATCATCTTCAGCAGTTTATTGGCTGTTGCCTGATGCATTTTTTCAGGCAACCAGATTATCATTATCTTAAAGTCAGATTCAAAAGTCTTAAGACTAAGTTTTTTTATTATCTCAGAGGCTTCCGAAGCAAATATCATACCCTGGGCATTCCCGACTTCTATGGAATCCATCCAGTTATTAAGAGTAAAAAAAGGAGACTTTTTCACAATCTCTCTCCACGCCTCTAAAAAATTATCGCTGACCGGATCTGAGGTTTTCTTTCCTTTTATAACCGGAAAGACGAAATGGAGATCGGGATGGATCAGTTTCTCGTATTTTATGCACGACTTGCAAGTACCACATGAGTCAGAGTCTGTCCGGTTTTCGCAGCTGATATATTTCGCATATGCAAGGGCAAGGGCCATACTTCCACATCCTTCAGGACCTGCAAAAAGCTGCGCATGGCTGACTCTTTCTTCCCTGACAGACCGGAGCAGTTTTGCTTTAATCTCTTTTTGACCGGGGATCTGCGAAAAATTCATATGTCTGTCTCAAAAAAATAAAGAATATAGAGATTCTGTCCCTGCTTACCTTATTGTACAGCTTTAAGAACAGCTTCATAATCAGGCTCATGCATGTGTTCAGGAACAAGCTCGGTATAAACAACAGTTCCGGTTTCATCAATAACAACTATCGCTCTTGCATAGAGTCCGGCCACAGGACCGTCAACGTAATCAACGCCATATGCTTTGCCGAATTCTCTGTCGCGGAAACCTGATAATGTGATAACATTGGTTATGCCTTCAGCGGAGCAGAATCGTCCATGCGCAAAAGGAAGGTCTTTTGATATCCCGAGCACTGTAACATTCTTCATTCCGGCAGCCATCTGATTGAATTTTCTGACTGATGTTGCACAGACCGATGTGTCCAGACTGGGGAATATGTTGAGAATGACTTTTTTCCCTTTAAGTTCTGATAAAGACAATGATCCGAGATCTGTTTTTACTAGTGAAAAATCAGGAGCCCTGGTGCCTTTTGAAGGAAGAACTCCGGAAGTGTTTACCGGATTCCCTTTAAATGTAATTTTTGCCATAACTTTTTTTTCAAATTTAAACATTCTTTTATGAAGAGAAAACATTAAAAAACAGAGTTCTTTTCAATTCAAGAATTATTATTGCCTCTCTGTGGACCTCTATGTCTTCTTTGTGGCTCTCTGTGTAACAGAAAATACTAAGAACTGACACAGAGTTACACTGAGGATTCACAGAGTTATTTCGTTAAATG
>PLML01000169.1 GCA_003141525.1 Bacteroidales bacterium | reverse complement strand
AACGAACAATCAATGGTACTTAAGGTTATGAATCTTGAAGATGGTGATGCCAGGGCTGCATTCAAGAATCAAAATCTCGATATAAGGCAATACCGCAAATTGCGGATGGAAGTTCATGCTGAAGCAATGATTGGACAACCATTGAAAGATGGTGACCTGACTGCATTTATAAGAATCGGAACCGATTATAAAGGTAATTTTTATGAATATGAGCTGCCTTTGAAACTGACTCCGCCAGGTCATTATGATAATAATTCAGATGACCAAAGGGCAAAGGTGTGGCCTGCGGAAAACAGTTTTGATATAGATTTGTCTTTGTTGCAGGAGGCTAAGGAAGAGCGTAATCGGCAAATGCAGCTTCCCGGTTCATCATTAAGTATCTCTGATGTATTTGTATATACAAATGGAACGGCCCGAATCTCAGTGTCCGGGAACCCTAATATGAGTAATATAAAGGTCATAATGCTGGGAGTAAGGAATCCCATAAAAACAAGAAACAAAGCAACAGATGATGGCCTGCCAAAATATGGCGAGGTGTGGTTTGATGAACTAAGATTAAACGATTTTATTGAAAACGGAGGATGGGCAGCAAATGGGCATATGCAGGCACGTCTTGCCGATCTGGGCACTATTGATATGGTCGGCCAGTTTAGCACGCCGGGATGGGGAAGCATAGAAAGCAAAGTGAATGATAGAAGCAAGGATCAGACATTGAAGTATGACATTTCATCCAACATTGAACTTGGGAAATTCTTTCCTGAAAAGGTTGGTGTTAGACTTCCTGTTTATATTGGTTATTCTGAAACCAGGATCAGACCCCAGTACGATCCTCTTGATCCTGATATTCTTTTGACAACCGCTTTAAAAAATGCAAACAACAAGGCTACCAAAGATTCAATATTATCTATAGCAGAAGATTACACCAGAAGAAAGACTATTACAATAAGCAATGCGGGCATAACAAAACATGGAAAA
This sequence comes from Bacteroidales bacterium, assembly GCA_003141525.1. GTDB lineage: Bacteria > Bacteroidota > Bacteroidia > Bacteroidales > VadinHA17 > LD21. The sequence continues at coordinate 12,417 of PLML01000169.1, read as the reverse complement.
ACGCCCCATCCCTGGGACCCGGCTAATTTAAGCGTTAACTATACTTACAGTGAAATATACAGCAGCAATACTACAACTGAAATTAATCTTCAGAGAAATTACAGAGGAGGGATCAATTATGATTTTCAGGCACAACCTGCCAATATCATGCCTTTTAAAAAAGTAAGTTTTCTGAATTCTCCTGTTTTTAAAATTATAAAAGATTTTAACTTTTATCCTTATCCAAAAAGCATTTCATTCAGGACGGATCTGAGTCGTGATTATAATGAATTAATAACGAGGGATATTAACAACCCTTACCTGCAAATTACTCCTTCTTTCAAAAAGGATTTTGAATGGAGCAGGATTTATGATTTTAAATATGATATTACCCGGAATCTGAAATTTGATTTTACAGCAACCAATCTTTCAAGGATTGATGAACCTCCAGGAGGTGCTGACAAAACAAGGTATCCCAGTCTATACGATGCCTGGCGCGATTCGGTTTTGGTTAACTTAAAGAAAGGCGGCAGAACAACCGACTATAATCATTTTATGAACATAACCTATACTATTCCTGTAAATAAGCTTCCTATGCTTTCCTGGATAAATGCCAACGCTCGCTATAGTGCAGATTATACATGGCTGGCCGGCCCTCTTTTCCCCGACAGTTTGAAAATCAATCTTGGGAATTCAATTAAGAATCATAGCGAGATGACATTTACAGCTATGGCAAATTTTTCTTCGCTATATACTAAATTGAAATTCCTTAAAAATATTGAGAATAATACTATGCCCGGTGCCGCACGGAAAATGAAGGCAGAATTAATACCAGTCACTTACACAAAAGAAAACGTGAGCTTCAAAGCAAATGTCGTCAAAGCAATTTATCATAATCTTAAGACAAAAGATGTAAAAGTTAAAATTGTTGGAAAGAACGGGGAAGAGGTGAAAGGCAAGCTGGAAATTGTAAGCGAGAATAAAATTAATTTCACTGCTTCTCAGCAAATTAACGACGCCAAGGTAGTAATTGAAGGAAAGGTCAGAAAAAACAGGAATCCGGTAATAGTTGTTGGTGAATACCTGGTCAGGGCAATAATGGGCGTAAGGTCATTAAGTCTGAGCTATACAACATCCCAGGGAGAATACCTTCCTGGTTATGCTCCGGAAACAAAGTACCTCGGGATGTCATCTTTCAATAATAAGCTTGCCCCCGGATGGCCATTCATTCTGGGATATAGTGATAAAAGCTTTTTTGATAAAGCATTATCAAACGGTTGGCTTTCAAAAGATACGTTACTTAATACACCGGCCGTGTACAATAAAAGTATCAGCCTGTCAATTCGAGGTCTTATAGAGCCTTTTCCCGGATTAAGAATTGATCTGAATGCTGACAGAAGATACCAGGAGGTTATAAGTTCATACTATAATGCTGATCGTAACGGTAACTTTCCCGATAGCACACGCAACCGTATGGTATCAGGCAACTACTCCATTTCTATTATATCATGGGGGACCGCTTTTGAAAAGATATCAAAGAGTAATGATTATGCCTCTTCTGCATTTGAAACTTTTAAAAAGAATATTATTATTATTTCGGCAAGAAGGGCATCTGAAAGACAAAAGGTAGATCCGGGTTATAACCCTGATGTTGACCCTGCAACCGGTAATCCTGTTACAGGTCCATATAAGAGCGGATATGGACAGACATCCAGTGAGGTTATGATCCCCGCATTCATTGCTGCATATACCAGAACAAATCCTAATAATGTGGATCTTGAAACATTCCCCTCGGCCTTAAAAATGATGCCAAACTGGAGAATAACTTTTGACGGATTGTCAAAATTTGATTTTGTACAAAGTGTATTCAGATCCATAAGTTTAACCCATCAATACAGAAGTACATATCAAATCGGTTCTTTTAACACAAATCTGAATTATAAGCTCGACGACAACGGTATAAACAGCATAAGGGACCTTCAAAACAACTTTATTCAGCAATATGATATAAATGTTGTAACAATCAGTGAACAATTCAGTCCTCTGATAAATGTGGACATGAACTGGAAAAACAGTCTTACAACCCGGTTTGAATGGAAAAAATCACGCACTGTCACACTTAATATGACCAGTAACCAGGTTGCTGACGCACGAATAAATGAACTGGTATTCGGTGCGGGTTACAGGTTTGATAATGTTAAGATATTTCTTAAAACAGGAGGTGTAAAACGCTCCCTGAAAAGCGATCTGAACTTGCGTTTCGATCTTTCAATTCGCGATGATAAAACAATTGCAAGGAAGCTGGTAGAGGATGTCGATCAACCTGTTATTGGGCAGAAAGTATTTACTTTGGGGGCGACTGCAGATTATGTTTTAAGCGACAAATTTAATCTCCAGATCTTTGCTGACCGTACGATGAATAATCCGTTTGTTGCCACTACTTTTCCGACTTCTAACACTAACTTCGGATTCAGCCTTAAATTTACGTTGGTTCAGTAGTTAAACCATGTCAGCGCTCTAAAATTATTTCGTTTTTCAGAAATCGTTTGAAAAATAACTAATGCGGTCTTCCCGACTGAAAATCAATAGTTAAACTACAAAATAAGTGATTCCCGTTTGCCATTTATCGAACCATTTCTCTATTTTTGAATATAAATGAGAAATTTGTATTTAATTCATAAAACTCAGTCGCAATATATGAAAAAATCAAAACCCCGTTTATCCTTCTGGCAAATCTGGAACATGAGTTTTGGATTTCTGGGAATTCAGTTTGGATTTGCACTTCAAAATGCTAACGTGAGCAGGATTTTTGAAACACTTGGAGCCAAGGTTGAAAACATACCGATATTGTGGATTGCCGCACCTGTCACAGGTCTTATTATTCAACCGATAATCGGACATATGAGTGACAACACATGGAACAGGTTGGGCCGAAGGCGTCCGTATTTTCTTACAGGTGCAATACTGGCATCTATTGCATTGATTTTTATGCCAAACTCCCCTGTGCTTTGGATAGCTGCCGGAACGCTATGGATTATGGATGCATCTATAAACATATCAATGGAGCCATTCAGAGCTTTCGTTGGCGATATGCTGCCTTCAGAACAGAGAACTACAGGTTTTGCAACACAAAGTTTCTTTATCGGTACCGGAGCTGTAATTGCTTCGTTATTGCCTATTGTACTTACAAATTTTTTCAATGTCCAGAATACAGCTCCCGCTGGTCAGATACCATTATCAGTCAAATTGTCGTTTTATATAGGAGGAGTTGTATTTATTTCTGCTGTGATTTGGACAATAATCAGGACAAAAGAGTATTCTCCCGAGGAGCTTAGTGAATTCTCTTTTGAAGAAAATCCTGTGGCTAAATATGAAACAGCAGATACTAATGGCTCTTTTGAAACCGGTGTATTTGTAAAAAGAGGTTTTTACTGGATTTTTGCAGGACTGATTTTAAGTCTGCTTGTTTACTTCTTTGCACGTGAAAAGGAATTGTATATTCTGTCAGTTGGAATAGGAGCTTTTGGATTGATCCAGATTATTTCAGGATTGTTTGTCTCAAGCGGAAAAACAGATAACGGGTTGGTGGTTATTTTAAGTGATCTCTACAGGATGCCAAAGACAATGGGCCAGCTGGCTATTGTTCAGTTTTTTTCATGGTTTGCTCTTTTTTCTATGTGGATATATACCACTTCAGCAGTGACAAGTCACATATATGGGACAAAAGATCCCACAAGTGAACTATATAATCAGGGTGCCAACTGGGTGGGTTTACTCTTTGCAGTTTACAATGGATTTGCTGCAATTGTAGCTTTCCTGCTTCCTGTACTGGCGAGGTGGACAAACAGACGAATTACACACTCTATTTGTCTGATTGCGGGTGGTTTAGGGCTAATCTCCATAATCCTGATCCACACCCATGGGATGCTAATTCTATCTATGCTAGGAATTGGCCTTGCCTGGGCCAGTATTCTTGCCATGCCATATGCAATTCTGACAGGATCACTTCCTTCAAACAAAATGGGAACCTATATGGGTATCTTTAATTTTTTCATAGTTATTCCACAGATCCTTGCAGCAAGCATTCTCGGATTCTTTGTGAGGGATATCTTTGGTGGTGAGAGTATTTATGCACTTGTAACGGGAGGTATTTCAATGTTTATAGCCGCTGCACTGATTCTTTTTGTGAAGGATGTGGATGAAACAAAAACAAAAATAGTCTGATGCAAGCCGCTGCATGTATTTTTGATCTTGATGGAGTAATTGTTGATACTGCCAGATACCATTATCTGGCATGGAAAAGACTGACGGATCAGCTTGGCATTCATTTTACTGAAGAAGATAACGAACGTCTTAAAGGCGTGAGCCGCATGGCTTCCCTTGAAATAATCCTTGAGATTGGCAACAGAAAAGTTGACGAGAGGCAGAAACAGGAATATGCTACACTAAAGAACAACTGGTATGTTGATTATATTAGCAAAATGACCCCGGATGAGATACTCCCCGGATCTCTTGAATTCATTAAAGAACTCAGAAATGCAAATATTCGTGTAGCAATAGGATCTGCAAGCAAAAACACTCCCATGATCCTTGAAAGGGTAGGCATTCTGAAACTTTTTGATGCAGTGGCAGATGGGAATATTATAAGTAAAGCAAAACCCAATCCGGAAGTATTCCTCAAAGCTGCTGAAATGGCAGGTATAAAACCAAGGAAATGTGTTGTATTTGAAGACGCGGTTGCAGGCGTGCAAGCTGCACTTACTGCAGGTATGATGTGTATCGGCATAGGATCTCGTGGGATTTTAACTCAGGCTCATTTTGTTGTTCCGGGGTTAAATGAGATGAACCTGGCAAAACTTAGAACTCTAGAAAAAGATATCCAGCTATGAAAAGTTTTTATAAACAAGATGCCTGGCAGATTATTGAAGAGGAATTCCACCCTGATATGAACAGGAAGTCGGAAAGCATCTTTTCGATAGGGAATGGTTATATGGGACAGAGAGCCAATTTTGAAGAACATTATTCAGGCGATAGCATGCAAGGCAGTTATGTAGCCGGTGTATATTACCCTGACAAAACAAGGGTAGGATGGTGGAAAAACGGATATCCTGAATACTTTGCGAAAGTCCTGAATGCACCAAATTGGATCGGCATTGATATATCTGTAAATGGGAAAGCGGTTGACCTGGCAAAATCAGAAATAATCTCGTTCTCAAGGATTCTCAATATGAAGGAAGGTTATCTTGAAAGAACCTTCAGGGTAACAGTTTTGGGAAATAAGGCAGTTGAGATCAACAGCAGGAGATTTGTCAGCATGGCAGAACCTGATCTTGGAGTAATCAGATATGCTGTTAAATCACTGGATTTTGAAGGTAGTCTCGATTTCACTGTTTATATTGACGGTGATGTAAAAAATGAAGATACAAATTACGGGGAAAAATTCTGGGAAGAGGTAAGCAAAGATATAAATGGTAACACCGGGGTCCTTATCACCAGGACTTTAAAAACTGATTTTCATGTCGCAACCGGGATGAATTTTGAATTTCTGAAAGATAACAGAGCGATTATGATAGAAACAGGGAATATTGTTCGGGATAAATATATTGCCTGCAATGTTTCCCTTGCCATCAAGAGTGGTGAAGAGATTGTTCTGAACAAGTATGTTTCAGTTCTTTCTTCATTAAATAACGCAAAAGAACATTTAGCCGGGGATACCAAAGCCCGGCTTGAAGAAGCGAAAAATAAAAGTTATACAAAACTTTTTCTTGACCATGCCAAGGCATGGGGAAAGATATGGTCTACTTCTGATGTGGTAATTGAAGGTGATATTGCGGCACAGCAAGCTATACGCTTTAATATCTTCCAACTGAATCAGACCTATACGGGAAAAGATGAACGGCTCAATATTGGTCCAAAGGGATTTACAGGTGAGAAATACGGAGGCAGCACATATTGGGATACCGAAGCTTTTGGTTTGCCTTTTTTCCTTAAAACAGCTGACCGTAAAGTTGGTAAAAATTTATTATTATACCGATACAAACACCTGGGAAAGAGTATTGAAAATGCGGTGAAACTGGGGTTTAAAGATGGCGCTGCCTTGTACCCGATGGTGACAATGAACGGGGAAGAATGTCATAATGAGTGGGAGATAACCTTCGAAGAGATACACAGAAACGGAGCAATTGCATTCGCTGTTTTCAATTATATCAGGCATACAGGTGATGATGAATATATGGCTGATTANNAATAATAACTGGTACACCAACTCATTGGCTGTGTGGACATTATCCTATACACTAAAGAATATCAGGAGTCTTGAAATAGAAAATCCCGATAAACTGTCAGTTCTTTACAGGAAAACAAATTTTAACTTTTCTGTCGAAACAGCCAGGTGGCAGGAGATAATTAAAGATATGCATTTCCCGATTGACAGTTCACGAAATATATTCCTTCAGCAGGATGGATTTCTGGATAAGGAATTAAAGCCGGCCATCAGTATTCCATCTGCCCAAAGACCAATCAACCAGCACTGGTCGTGGGACAGGATACTGAGATCATGTTTTATTAAACAGGCAGATGTTTTACAGGGTTTATACCTCTTTGAAGATCAGTTTGGTACTGAGACGATTAAACATAATTTTGATTTTTATGAGCCGATGACAGTTCATGAATCTTCATTATCTGCCTGTATTCATTCAATTGTTGCTTCAAGGATTGGCAATATTGAAAAAGCTTATGAACTTTACCTTCGTACTGCCAGGCTGGATCTTGATGATTATAATAACGAAGTCTCCGACGGACTGCATATAACAAGTATGGCAGGCACATGGCTGGCAATCGTTGAGGGTTTTGGAGGAATGAGGATACACGACGGTAAAATTTTGCTTAAACCTCTTATCCCGGCAAACTGGCAATCATATTCATTCCATGCCCGCTTCCGGGGCATACTGTTCGAAGTCAAAATAACAAAAGATTACATGATTATAAATAATTTATCTGAAAACCCCATAAGTCTGGATATATCCGGTAAAGAATATCAGATAAAAGGATCAGATAAACTTGTCCTTAATCTTAAAATTGATTTTTTTTCTTAAGCTCTTATGAATCAGCAATTTAATTATAATAAACATAACTTAACTATTCAGATGATGGAAAAACTGCCTTTAAGTATCCTGGTATTATTGTTGGCATTGACAATTACAATAGCCGGCTGTTCAATTTTTGGAAAGAAAAAGGAATTAAAACCGTTTATTTCCGAGGTTATTCATCCTGACTGGTCAAAGAATGTCGTTGTTTATGAAGTAAACATAAGGCAATTTACGCCTGAAGGTACATTCAATGCTTTTGCAACCCATCTTCCGAGGCTTAAGGAACTTGGTGTTGATTTATTATGGCTTATGCCTATAAATCCTATCGGGGTAAAAAATAGGAAGGAACCTCTGGGAAGCTATTATTCAGTTAAGGATTATAGAAATGTAAATCCTGAATTCGGTAATCTCGATGATTTTAAAAATCTTATTGCCAAGGCACATGAAATGGGTTTTCATTTGATTATGGACTGGGTTCCTAATCATTCCTCATGGGACAATCAACTTACTGTCGAACATCCTGATTGGTATGTGAAAGATTCTACAGGTAGTTTTGGGCCTCCACATGGCTTTGACTGGACCGATGTAATACAGTTTGACTGGTCAAAAAAAGAATTACAGGATTATATGCTTAATTCGCTTAAATTCTGGGTAGATATGGGTGTTGATGGATTCAGGGTAGATTATCCCCAACTGACACCACCCGACTTCTGGGTAAGGGTAAGAGAAGAACTGAACAAGACCAGGCCGGTTTTCATGTTAGCGGAAAATGAGGGACTAACAGAATTTCTGAAAAAGGGTTTCGATATGAGCTACGCCTGGGATTTGCACCATCTTATGAACAGTATCGCGCAGGGAAAAGATAGCGTGAAGAGTCTTAATAAATATTATTTGAAAGAAACATCCGTATTCCCGCAAAATGTTTACAGGATGGTTTTCCTCGATAATCATGATGAGAACTCCTGGAATGGAACAATTAACTCAAGGATGGGAGAGGCTCAAATGGCATTTGCTGTATTTACATTTACATCTCAGGGTGTTCCTCTGCTTTACAACGGACAGGAGGTATGCCTTGCTAAAAGCCTGAGATTCTTTGAAAGAGATACCATCAAATGGGATACATGCAGGTTAACAGGATTCTATAAAGATCTTATAAAGCTGAAAAAATCAAACCCTGCACTTTTTAATGGAGAATTCGGTGCAAAAATGGAAATGATTAAGACAAACAAGGATAATAAAGTATTCTGTTTTTCGCGTGTAAAGGAAGGAAATAATGTTTTGGTTTTCCTTAATCTCAGCAAAAAAACTGTGGCTATAAAACCTTCACTTACTGATTTTAACGGTGAGTATACCGACTATTTTGCAAAACTGAAAACGACGGTTCCGCTTGCCGACTCTCTTAGACTTGAACCATGGGGATATAAAGTATTTGTAAGATAAATGATAAAAGTAAAAAGACAAAAGGCAAGACATTACTTGTCATGTATTCAATAAAACATATATTATTAATTCTAAATGTAATTGGCTTACTGTTTGTTGGATGTGTTCCGATGCAAAACAAAATCACGACTTCTGTCGACAAAACTCTTGCTTCTGTTCCCGGTTGGGCAAAGGAGGCCATCTGGTATCAGATTTTTGTTGAAAGATTCCGCAATGGAGATCCAGGAAACGATCCGACCCCGGCAGATATGTACGGCTCTTATCCGGATAAAATCCCTGCTGACTGGAAAATAACACCCTGGGGCCACGACTGGTATTCTCATGAACCCTGGCTTGATAGCGTCAAAGCGACCGGATTCTATTCAAAAATACAGGCCCGTCGTTACGGTGGTGATCTGCAGGGGGTACTTGATAAAATGGATTATATTCAGTCCCTTGGTGTTACTGCAGTATATTTTAATCCGCTTAACGATTCACCCTCATTGCATAAATATGATGCGAGGAACTATGCTCATATCGACAGGAATTTCGGCCCTGACCCCAAGGGCGATGCAGCAATAATGGACTCAGAAATTCACGACGACCCTGCAACATGGAAATGGACTTCTGCTGACAGGCTCTTCCTGAAAGTAATTAATGAATTTCACAAAAGAGGAATAAGAGTAATAATGGATTATTCATGGAATCATACCGGGAAAACATTTTGGGCATTGAACGATATAAGGAAGAATGGGAAAAAATCTAAGTATGTTGATTGGTATACCATAACTCAGTTTGATGATCCGGCAACAAAAGGGGAAAGACTTAGTTATGAAGGATGGGGAGGGAACAATCCGTACATGCCGGTACTAAAAAAGGATATTATTCCTCCAGGCAAAAAGGTCATGCCTTTTGAAGGCAATTTTCATTCAGAATCACTGAAGCATCATATATTCAATGTCACAAAGAGATGGCTCGATCCTGATGGAGACGGAAATCCTGCTGATGGCGTGGATGGATTCAGGCTTGATGTCGCAGGTGAGATCCCGATGGGATTCTGGCGCGAATACCGGAAGGTTGTACGTTCTGTAAATCCTGATGCATACCTTATCGGAGAAATATGGTGGCTTGAATGGCCCGATAAACTATTTAATCCGAAAGTTTATCTTGAAGGTGATCAGTTTGATGCAATAATGAATTACAGATGGTACAGGATTGCAAGAGGATTTTTCGGACAAGCTGAACCCGTCTTAAAACCCACAGGATTTGTGAAGGAAATAAGCCGGATAAATAGCGGTATTGATATCGAAAACCTCCGGGCAATGATGAATGTGCCATCTACCCATGATACACCCAGACTATCTACTTCATTGTTCAATAAGACAAAGGATAAATATAGATCAAAGCCATCTGACAATCCTGATTATAAGATAAATAGGCCTGACCAGCGCACGAGAAAAGAACAAATGATCCTTCTTATTCATCAGTTTACTTTTATAGGAGCTCCGCAGATATGGAATGGAGAAGAGGTTGGAATGTGGGGTGCTGATGATCCGGATTGCAGAAAACCGATGGTTTGGGACGATCTCTCTTATGAGGATGAACGTACTGCTTTTAATCCTGCCAAATTCCGGCTGGTTGATTCTGTGAGACCAGATACAGCATTAAGATTTTTTTATAAGAAATTATGCAGGATGAGAAAAGAAAACCCGGTATTGGTTTATGGTGATCTTTCATTCTCTGTTGTTGATGATAAGAATATGGTTTTGGCTTACAACAGGGTGCTGGGTGATGAAGAAATAGCAGTAGTATTTAACCGGTCAGACAGCCTGAGGATGGTTACTGTGCCGGTACGAACCGATGGTGAATTTGAAGATATGCTTTCAGGGAAGAGAGTCTCCTTTATAAGTGCCGATAAAAAAATTGGTATCAGCCTTAACCCACTCTCCGGAATTGTACTGAAGAAGAAGGGAAAGTGATTTAAACATTCGTTTAAGCTTCCTTTTTATTAATCCAAAAAATATTGTTTGTCACTTTTTATAACCAAAAAAAGGTTTATTTTTGATCGATCCATCTGAAGTCAGAAATAGATTCAATTTATTATCTAAAACCATCTCAAATATGAACGTTCCTGAAAATTTATTGTACACAAAAGACCACGAATGGCTCCGGGTAGAAGGCGACTTCGGTTATGTAGGAGTAACTGATTTTGCTCAGGGTGAGCTTGGTGATATTGTTTTCATTGAGATTGAAACTGTTGGCGAAACACTTAAGAAGGAAGAGGTATTTGGCACTATTGAAGCTGTAAAAACAGTCTCTGACATGTTTATGCCTGTCAGCGGTGAGATCCTTGAATTGAATCCTGCCCTTGAGGAGTCACCCGATGTTGTTAATAAAGATCCATATGGGGAAGGATGGATGGTAAAAATCAAAATAACTAGTTCTTCAGAGACTGCCAGCCTTCTTTCGCCTGGACAATATAAGGCTTTATTGTAAAGAAGAATTCTGTACTGGGAAGCCCCCTGGCCGCTTCGCAGCCATCCCCCTAAAGGGGGACTAAATTGTGTATTTAAGAAGAATTATACTATTGTACAGAAATTAACCCCCCTTCCGAGCTTGTCGAGGAAAGGGGGGACGGGCGGCCATTAAAATATTAGAGTGTTTTCTTGACTTCGAACTCCTGGTAGCCTTCAACTACATCACCTACTTTTATGTCGTTGAAATTATGGATGTTAAGTCCGCATTCATATCCGCCTACAACTTCTTTCACATCATCCTTAAATCGTTTGAGTGATCCAAGTTCTCCGGTATATATTACAATTCCATCGCGGATTATCCTTACCCTGGTGTTTCTTGCTATTTTGCCTTCTTTAACATAGCAACCTGCAACAGTTCCGACTTTTGTCACCTTAAATATCTCACGGATTTCAAGAGTGGCTACAATCTCTTCCCTGACTTCAGGCATCAGCATGCCTTCCATTGCAGATCTTATTTCTTCAATAGCATTGTAGATTATTGAATAGAGACGCACATCAATTTCCTCTTTTTCAGCAAGTTTTCTCGCGCTTAAAGATGGTCTAACCTGGAAGCCGACTATAATCGCGTTCGAAGCTGCAGCCAGAAGAACATCTGATTCCGAAATCTGCCCAACAGCCTTATGGATAATGTTAAGCTGGATCTCAGGAGTAGACAGTTTAATGAGTGAATCGCTCAGGGCTTCGACTGAACCATCGACATCACCTTTCACTATAATGTTAAGTTCCTGGAAATTACCAATCGCAATTCTCCGGCCAATTTCATCAAGTGTAATATGCTTCTGAGTACGGAGACCCTGTTCCCTCTGAAGCTGTGCCCTCTTTGTTGCAATATCTTTTGCTTCACGGTCGCTCTCCATCACGTTAAATTTATCACCTGCCTGAGGTGCACCATTCAATCCCAGAATAAGGGTAGGCGTGGCAGGTCCGACTTCCTCGACCTTATGGCCTCTTTCGTTGTACATGGCTTTAATATGTCCAAAGCAGCTGCCTGCAAGCATAATATCTCCGATTCTGAGAGTACCTGCTTTAACCAGAACGGTTGCAGTAAATCCCCTTCCCTTGTCGAGAGACGATTCAATAACAGTTCCGAGAGCAGGTTTGTCCGGATTGGCCTTCAGGTCCAGCATTTCTGCTTCGAGAAGGATTTTATCCAGCAGGATATCAATATTGAGTCCGCTCTTTGCAGAAATTTCCTGTGATTGATACTTACCTCCCCAATCTTCAACAAGGTAATTCATGGCTGCAAGAGCTTCTTTTATCTTATCAGGATTTGAGGTAGGCTTGTCAATTTTGTTAATGGCGAAAATAATTGGTACACCGGCTGCTGAGGCATGATTGATTGCTTCTTTAGTCTGCGGCATTACACCATCGTCAGCTGCAACCACGATAATTGC
>PLML01000146.1 GCA_003141525.1 Bacteroidales bacterium | reverse complement strand
AATTTTGGGGAGTATTATATATATCAAAATTATAAAAAAATTTTGGCGAATAGTAAGAAACATTTGATTCAGTTGGAAATTCAAGATTATTCTATAAGCTTAAGATTTTTGGAGAGCAAGTCATCAAGAGTATTAATATAACATAGCTACAGGTTAAGTTAATTCATGTGATCCGGCAAGTTGCATCTTTTCCGAAAACCCCGTTTTATAGAAAAGAAAAGTTGCAACCCATTGAAGGACCTTTTGATGCAGAATCAAAATTAAACCTTAGGAGAAAGAAGTAAATACTACATAATTCAAAAACTGGATTTAATTAATCAAACTATTTAAAATATCTTTGATTAATTACACATTAAACTATGATCCGATTTTGTTAAATATATAATCACAATGACAAAAAGAAGAGAATTTATTAAGAAGAGTGTATTAGGCTCTGCAGGTATTGCCGTTGGCGGAATGGGTTTCACTTCAAAATCTTATGCTTCAATAGTTGGTGCAAATGAACGCATCAATGTTGCGGTTATTGGTATCCGTAACCAGGGTAGTGTTCATATAGACACGTGGTGCAGTTTGAGGGAAAATCAAAATGTAGTGTTAAAAACTATATGCGATACAGATGAACAGTTTTTTGATTCACGTTCAAAAATTGTACAGGAAAAGACTGGTGTGAAACCTTTAACAGAGTGGGATATTCGAAAAGTGCTGGATGACAAGGAGATCGATGCTGTGTCAATTGTTGTGCCAAATCATTGGCATGCCCTGGCTGCAATTTGGGCTTGTCAGGCAGGTAAACATGTTTATGTTGAAAAACCAGCCTCACATAATCTTTGGGAAGGGAGGAAAATGATTGAGGCCTCCCGCAAGTACAATGTAAGGATACAGGTTGGATTTCAAAGCCGTTCGGGAAATAATATGCGGGAAGCACTGAAATTCATTCATGACGGTGGTATCGGTGAAGTCTATATGGCCCGCGGTCTTTGTTATAAATTACGTGATTCGTATGGTGTTGCAAAAGACAGCACTCCACCTGCCTCATTTCATTATGACCGTTGGTTAGGTCCTGCTCCATACCGTCCTTACAATGTGAAAAGGAGCCATTACTGCTGGCACTGGTATTGGGATACAGGAAACGGTGATACCGGTAACCAGGGGCCACATCAATTCGACATTGCCCGCCTGGGACTTAATAAGAATGAACACCCTGTTTCAGTTTATTCTGCCGGAGGCATTTATGGTTTTAATCAGGATGAAAGTACTCCCGAAAACCGTACACCGGGAACTTTGGTTTATGGTGGGGTTGAGGCTTATGGCCATGATAAGACCTCGCAGGAAACTCCAAATACCCAAACCAGCATATTTAAGTATGGAGATGGGAAAATGCTTGAGTTTGAAACCAGGGGCAGATATACTAATAGGGAATCAAGTGCAGATATTTCAGTTGGTAACATGTTTTATGGAACTGAAGGGTACCTCGAAATTAAAGACGAAGCAGCTAGACCATGGAAAGCTTTCCGCAGACGGGAAAAAGAACCTTTTGCAGGTTCTAAAGAAGAAACAGATTCAAAGAAACAACCACAAGATATCATTGCTGAGCACTTCTCTAACTTTCTTGATGCAATACGTTCAGGTAAAGACGAGACACTGAACTGCGATATAGTTGAAGGTCATTATTCATCGGCACTTCCCCACCTGGCCAATATTTCCTATCGTCTTGGACGTGAATTAACGTTTAAAGGTGATTATGAAAAGTTTGCTAACGATTCTGAAGCAGATACACTCCTGACAAGAGTGTACCGCAAGCCTTATATCATTCCGGAGGAAGTGTAACTAACGGTTAACCTTTTTTGAAATTTTTGTGGGATTAATATAATGTTTGCTACCCCTTAGAATTTAAAGCTTCACCAACTCCTTTCGCATGAACCAGACAAGTCATCTTTAATGCCACTGAGGTTTTGGGAAGATCGAAAAAAAAGAAAGAGGTCGGAAATGACCTCTTGTCTCGTTTGGTACCCGAAGCGGTCAAAAGTTGCAACCAGATTTGTGAAATTGCTTTAAGATAAAATCTCTAATTTTGATTGGACCGAATTGAAGGGAAGCCGACACTGCTTCTTACAGTTACCACCTGCTTTTCCCATGATGAAGGTGAAACAAGCATCTCATTTCCACGTGATTTTACCCCACCTGTAACCAGGTAATTCAGTAAGGGAGAAGAACTGCCGCGTGTTCGCACTGCCTCTGAATTGAATAAATCCACATTGGGTATCTGCTCATCCAGGGCCAGCAATATATAATGATCATAACCGAAAGGTGGCGCAACTCTGAATAATTGGCGCCTGCCCAGAAATATGGTATCAGGCAATTCATCACCTATAGGATAGTGGTTTTCAACATTCGACAGAGGAAACATCAGGGTACTTTTACCCCTGCTGTCGATTGACGAAACATAAACAAATCGTCTGGAACCGTCCCAGTTTTTTGCATTAACGGTGTCCTTTACCAGGATAAGCCCATAGATTTCATTCCCCATGATACTGCCGGATGAAACAACTTTTCCTGTAGCAGCGTTTCGCAATGCCAGGTAATAGGGGAATGTACCATCATCAGGAGGTGAAGCCAGGGTTAGCCAAGCCTTTATTTTTGCAATACGATTGGAGTACTCCATCAGCGTATCAGCAGCTTTTTTCAAGCCGTCAGGTTCCTCGCTTAACTTAACAAAATTTGTCCTTACAGGAAGCACTGTTAAGCTATTAACGGTCGATGGTGTAGTGGAGATAAAAGCATATTCGATAACGTCATTGTTTAACCTGCCGCTTAGCACATAATCAGCTTCCGCTGAATTCTGAGTCACGGAAATGGATGAATTACTTTTATACAGTTTATTAAGGATGATACTAAGACTTTTAAAAGCAGGCAGTGATAAAAACACCTTACCTCCTGAAGGTAGAGTCTGTTGAAATATAGAACCCGATAACCCTTTTCCTAAGGCTGTTGATTCTCCGGTACCTTTATGTAACATCCAGCCTTTGCCGTTATAAAAAACAGTATGAATGCTGTCGTCAATAGTAGGGTCAGTTATAAGTTTTATCCTATTATTGGATTTTAAAGTGCTGTAAAATGATTGTGCTGAAACGCTTAATGCATTATAATCATCTTCTGATGAAGGAATATAAACTTTGAGGGCATTTTGAGCTTCCAGTGCCCATTCAGTAACCTGAAACATATCTCCCGCCTTTATCTTGTTGAAGTCCCCTTTGATCACCTTTGCCAGGGAACTGTTAGCTCCGTTTACCTGGATAACTTGGATCAGAAGGGTATCCTGATCATATATTTTCGTCAGTTTGCAGTTCGTCCTGATGCCTAAAATATACCCGCCCTGAAGGGTAATATTGTCTCTATTTTCGTTTTTCAGGACAGCAACTGTAAATGTATTTGGGACTGATTCGCGTGGCAATCCGGTAAGAGTGGAATTCTTCCTGCGATCATTTCCTTCAAAAACAGGTTCCTGTAATTTGCCGTTATACTTGATAATAGCACGGGTACTTTCAATTATTTTAATAGCAGGGGCATTGGCGGGCAACGTCATTAATGCCTGAATCAATGCAAAGGTGAAAGCTCCGTGAGGATTTCCCTGCTCATCCTCCTGCTCTTTGGCAGTTTCTTCATCCTGAGCCGCCGAAATAATCAAAACGTTTTCAGACACCAGATCATGGGGGATTGTAGGATCATTCACCTGGGCATTGGGAATAGGTGCCAAATACCTTGATTTCGGTTCATGGTCAGCCAGTCCCCTGCTTATCGAACCACTATGGCAACTATCGAAGATAGCTGTCAGAATTACACCTTTTTCTGAAAGCTGGTAAAATAGCTCATTAATTTCTTTGTCCCGGATATCAGCTGCCCCAAGGTAAGCATCCGCAGGGACAATAGTTTCATCTTTTTGATCAGCTTCACTGCTGGCGATATTCTTGATCTGTGAACCATGTCCGGCGTAATAAATAACCACTATATCACCCTTGTGTGAAGTCTCTGTCAGGCGTTTAATAGAGTTAATAATACCTTCCCTCGTCGCTTTTTCATTGGTAAGAAGGCTGATGTGATCTTCGCCAAACCCATATTTTGACTCAAGCAATGTTTTGATTGACATTGCATCATTTACGCAACCATCCAGATTAATCCATGATGTCCTTCCCGAATTAACTTCGGTAACATTCCCGGGCAAGTATATATCAATTCCAACAATTAAAGCCCTCTTAATTCCCTCCGCAAATAATGAGCCGGAAAGTAATATAAATAATAGGATGAATGAACAGGAAAAAAGTTTATATGGGTTTTTCATAAATGTCGATGGATTATTTGTATGAATTAACTCAATTCAAACTTTGATTAAACTATTCACCTTTATGAGCAGGCATTATTTAGCCTTCGTTTTACTGGTTTTACCAGCCTGAGGAATGTTGGCTCCTGCCTGTTCGATAATTTCTGTTGAGCTATCAAACAACATTTTCTGCACAAAATTTGGCCGGGAAGATTCATTAACTTTTACCACAATGTTATACATTCCCTGCCCGTAAGAAGGTTTTATCTGACGTTTCGAATCATAATAATAACCGAACGAGCGGGGAACAAGGAATGACCGGCCAATGATGGTGTTATTCTTTACATTGGCATAAAACTTATCATGGGCAGGATCTGTTTTGTCCAAAGGTATATTACGGAGAGTAAGGTAGAATTTCCCGACCGGGACATCATTAAAGATGACTCCTTCACGGGTCACAAAGGAAGAAGTGAAAGTGATTTCAAAGTCCATATTTAAAGTCGGGTATTTCGAAACCATACCCCATGAGAACGGCTGATACCATTTCTTTGCCATGATCTTGGCTTTCGCGTAATTTACTTTCAATTCGTCGAGTTTCAGTTTAAAAACGGAATTGTTGATGATTTCATATGCATTATTTTCATCTACCTTGAATTTTGCATATACAGCAGTATCGGTCTTCCCGAGGTTATCTGTAACACGTCTCAGAAAAGTAAACCCGGAGAACTGCATGCCGGTGGGATCTAAGGCGCTGCTTTCGGAGATCTGGTCATAAAAATAACATTGCCCTACCGAATTCTGATAGCTGGCTGAATATTTGTTTTTTTCTTTATCCACCAGCGAAATAACCCCGTTTACTGCCACAGAAGCTACCTTCCCTATAATATCCACCATGCCTCTGCTTTTAGATTCTGAGGCGAGTTCAGGTGTATTCTGAGGCTGCATGGTTGCATATTTTATCAGGTTTGCATCTTCTTTAACCTTAAGCACCACCGATTCGCCTTCTACTTTGGAAGAATACTTGTTGGCGACGCAACCCGAAAACAGGATTCCAAATCCAACAAGAAAAACGGTTAAATCGAATCCTTTAATGCCAAAGAAAAGAGTGAATATTTTCATACTTCAGATATTTTCTGACAAAATAATGAAATTTTAAAACTTTCTTCCAGATGCGTGTGCCAATCGTCTACCTCTCTATTTCTTAAAGTAAAAATCACCTGTTAATTGTGACCATTCCTGCGGACTTTGTGCTCCGTTGCTGCGTTTTTGAACCTGAACCCGTGTCTTTTTAAATACACTTTCAATTGGTTGTGGAATAGTCATTTGTTTAACTAATTCTTCTGTAAACAGTCCATTTTTCCCGCTTCCGTCTGATGCAGTCGAACCTTCTGAGGTTGCAAATGATATTATTGTTCCGCTTGTTGGATTTATTGCTCTAAATCCACCTTCTCCGCCTCTTGTCCAACTTCTGAAAGGGTTACTTCTACAAGCGTCTAATATTACAATATTTACATTATTGGGATATTTTTCAAATTCCTCAACGACATAATTAACCTGAATTGCCTCAAATTTACAATCACTTTTATCATTTAATTTTGCGTCAATTGGTATTAAGTAATTGATACCGTCAACTTGTACTCCATGCCCTGCATAATAAAACAGGGCAACATTACAATTAGGCAGCTGTTTACTGAAATCTCTGACAGCTTGTTCCATTGATTGTTTATTTGCATCAATTCGTTTTATTACTTCAAATCCAAGATTTTGTAAAGTTGCTGACATTAAATTAGCGTCATTTGCCGGATTTTTTAGAGTCCGGCCGACACCATAATTTGAATTACCGATTACCAAAGCCAATTTTTTTTCATTGGTAATTACAGGATTATCGTTTATCACTACAGCATTTTTTACCGCTTCTGATTGCCTGTTCACATTAAAAGAGAGAGAATCTGTATTATTTTTTATATCAGTGGCTATTACAGTAATAGTATTTTCACCGACGGCAAGTTTTACATCTTGTTGAAAATCTCCGTTTCCATTTACATTTACTTTTATTCCATTTATGGTAACTTCATAAATTCCATTACTGGCGGATGCTTTACCCTTGACTGATATTTCTTTATTTGCCTCAATTATTTCTACACCCCTGCTGACAGAAGGTTCGTAGATGGTAATTTCCGGTGCGGTATTATCTGTAATATTATTTTGTGTTTCTATGTAAGATACTTTTAAATAGTCAGCCTGAAGAGTCAAACCACCTCCGCAATAAAATCCAACCTCATCTCCATAAAATGACTCGAAAGGAATAAAGGAAATGTAATGTTCATTAATGAAAAAGTAACATTTATCATCCACTTTTCTAACCGTCAACTTATTCCAATCAGATTTGTTTATATAAGGGGCAGGAGCCCAATCTTTATAACTTATAAAATTACTGCCGGGGGTATCTTTTTTTTGTATTTTAAAAAGACCACGGGCATCAATAAAAAAGAAATATCCTTGTGAATTTACGTCTTTATAACCCCAGATCAACGCAAAGGCTTTTAATACCGAACCACTGGAATATTTTATTCGCGTTTCAATTTCCCAATTTTTATTCTGATTAAGATCCAAAACAGGTATGCACTGTAACCCTATATTATTTTTATCTGGAACTTTTATTTGAAAATATCCGTTTTTTATTTTATAATCAGCTGAATTATCTGATGAATTATTTAATGTCCATTTATTGCTATTATTATTAAAATCTTCATTAATAACATTTTTCTTTACATTCTCAGGATAATCATTATAATTTGATTGCGAAAAAGATACAATTGTTGATATGGGAAAAAGTATTGCTATTAATAGTACTTTTTTCATGGCATAATCTTTAAATACTCCCCTTTCTCAGGCCCCCAATTTACAAAAATAAATTTTCTTTACTATTGATAGTTCCTTTAAAAATATCTCTTCAATCTGACTGGAAATGCCAGTGCCATTGACCAACTTTCGCCGGAGAAATCTGACCATCAATAGCCGGAGTTAAATAATTGTAATATAGCAATATATCATAGTTGTCAAATGACTGGCCAGGTGTGGTCAAGGTGTCCGGTTTTTGCACTATGCTGAAATTATCAGATACATTTTATGGTATAAGAGTTTTGAGGAATGATTTTACATCAGGGTAGTTTTCAAC